>NZ_WPCB01000016.1:0-76002 GCF_009741785.1 Haloarcula sp. CBA1122 | reverse complement strand
TTTCCGACAGCATCGCGAGCGGCGAGGATGTCTCTCACGGGACGGTGAAGTGCCGAGCAGCATTTGGGACGGAGCCAGCCGCCACTCTCACGAAGGGGTGGCCCGACCTGCCGACCGAAACCACGATCGACGAGGAACCCGGACAGGCGCTCTTAGAGACAGCCGACGAACAGACCAACTGGGACGGGGATGGGGGCGACGTCCAGCCACGGATCTATCTCGAGGACGGGTCGCCGGTCACCGACCGTTCAGAGTTCCAGCAGATTCTGACCGAGTTCCGAGAGGATGATGGGATGTACTGGCTTGTTCCCGGCGTCGTGCAGCGCCATCAGGCAAGAGCCGAACCGGAGATAATCGGTATCGGGTTCCACTGTCGCCAGTGTGGCGCCGTGACGGGACACGAATCACACGGGCTGGACGGCTTCGAGTGCCACCCACACCTTGACCGGCTGATCTGGACCTGCAGGGAGTGTGGGCAGCACCGACACGAGCCCGAACAGGAAGATGACGCGGAGGACGTCACGGGCTACGAGCATCTTCCCGACGGCGTCTCACCGGAGGATATCCACAGCGACGAGCCAGACTTCCAGGAGCAGGAATTTCAGGACCAGATCAGTGCCTATCGCGAGCGGAATGGCTTCTTCCCGTGGGAGCGGTAGCTGTCGTGTCGGCAGAGCGTAACGGTTGTTCAGGGTGCCATAGAACCATTCGTAGCTCACATTGTAGTTCTCGCTGAGCAGTCGGTACAGAGTACAGCTTTACTTGGGTAAGAAAAACATCAGGAGCAAGGTTAGGAACCCGATTGCGACTGCTCCCGCAGAAACAAGGTAGAATCTGCTTCTTCCTGGCCTGTCCTCGTCAAATATAACGAGCCCAGCCTGTGCGCTTCGGCCCATATGGATAAGGAGAATTCCACCCCAACTGATTGCCATCCACAGTGAATTCGTATCAAACATTGGTTGGATACGAGCAGTATACGAATCTGAAAGCAGTTGAGGAGCATACCCAACGGCGATGACGAGTAGCAACTGAATGACTCCGACAAAGACTAAAAGATGTCCATATTCCGAATCATCCATGTACAGGGAAGAGAGGCTTCACGCAAAATAGCTCTGATGAAGTAATCGGTGGCTATGTTGCCGGAAACACACCAATCCTTGCCGTTGGAGGTTTCATATGTGCTGGAACTGTTTTAGGCTGTGCGATTAACGATGCAATTCGGGAGAACACTCCCTGTGGTGCCCAAAATCTTGAGTTCTATTGGAATGAGACAAATCCGAATCATCCACTGGTGGTCATGATAGAATGTACGGACATTTCTAAAGATGAGAGAGAACAGACCGCCGAAGACTTTGGAGAAGATCTGCAGGGTTTCGCTGACGATGCCGCTGACGTGACTGTTGAGGTAGGACAAGAAGCTGCTGATGAAATAGACGATCTACTTGATGAAGGAGCCGATGAAATAGATGATATAATAGATAAGGGTGAAGGCATCCTTCTCGGGTAACAGGATACCGTAATCAAATTCCCCACCACTCTACATATTGAACCAGATGGTTTCAAGAAATACATTAATGTGGATGACTGGATACCTGCTCTACCTGCTCTCGGCGGCTGTGATGGCATTACCCCAGACGACCGGTTCCAAATCAGATGCAGTACTGATAATAGCAGCGGCAATCGTCGGTCATATTCTGCATGGATTGCGGGTACGGTATTTTCGATAACGCCCGGGGACCTATTACCGAGGTGTCCGGATTCACAACGACGGCTAACTCGGCAGTAGCCGATCCAAAACGACACTCGTCCCGTCTTCGGTCCGGGGCACTGTATTCTCCAGCAAGTGCTCGTCATTTTCGTCGACGTCGAGAATACCGGGTTCGACGAGACGGTGACCATCCTCTCGTTCGGCGGAGAGAGTCAGGCACAGCTGGCCGTCGACCTTCCCACCAGCAGCTGAGATTGTACCGACTTCGTCGGGAAACGAGACGGTCGTCCAGCCATCGGGTTTCCGGACCCGGAATTCGGTAATCAGTTCTTCTTCTCTCGGCAAGCAGTATCAGCGCTCTGGCTGGTATCCGAGCCATTTTGTGTCTCCCTCGGAGCCGGAGGAGATCATGAGTACGACAGCACCTTCCTTCGAGGAGTATGACTTCGACCGCGGCGACCACGTTCGAGCCGACTGGACCGACGGAGACGGCCCACTCGATGTAGTCGTCGGAACCGTTACAGAGATTTCGCGCTCCGGCGGCAACGTGATCGTCGCTGTCGAGGCTGCCGACGGCCAGTATCCCGAGCGCTCGATCTACGGCGGCACACACGATTGCGCTCCCGAGTGGGTCGAGCCACTAGAGCAATCCTAGTCTGACAGCAAGGGAACTCGCCCATATTTTGTGAGCCTCCGCCGGGTGAGAGGCGTTCCAGAGAAACCCGATCAGCCATATCCGAACAGGCAGGCGATCCAGACCAGTACCAAGATGGATCTGTCACACCCGTTGTGACCACTGGAATCGCTGTGGTCGCTCCATTCGTGTTACGACTACTCACTACACTCCTGACAACAGGGGGTCGCTCCCGGTTGCTGCAGCTAGCAAACAGCGGCGTCGACGGCGGCAGGGCACGTACCACCGCGTCCAGCAGCGTTGGTTCAGTGTCGGTTCGCGTCCTATCCGGTGAGTGTCACAGGGTTAGGGCGATGATTCCACCACAACGGGTGTGACGCCACCTGTCGCGGCTTTGTGGTCGCTGTTCTCCAACAGATCGAGACCGATGTAGCGTTTTTCGAGCAACCCTTCGGCGGTCGCCATATCCATCGCGAGGATCTCCGTTTGCGTCTGGGCTCGCCCGACCTGCCGGGTTTTCTCGACGATGTCGTCGCCGCCGATGTCGACCAGTGTCTCCCAGACGCGCTTGATCGTCTGGCGGTGGGGTTCCTTCCCGAGTTCAGCGGTCAAGGCTGTTTGAAGGTCGGCTTTGGTCATGAAGACGCCGCTGCCGTCGGTTCGTGTCGTGGCAAATTCGGGCCAGCGCTTGGCGATGCTGATGGCGCGATAGGTGTTCTGGCGGTTCGACCGTTCGACAAACACTGTCTTGACCTTCGATTGGCGGCAGTTCGCGAAGAAATCCAGCGGGGAGCTACTGGGTTCGATGCCCTCGGGCAGCTGTTCGGCGTCTTCCTGCTGGTCGGTGTCGGCTTCGAGTTGCTGGGCTTTGGCGATGGCACTCTTGGCGACGTCGCGGGTGGTTTCCTGCTGAGCTTCGAGGTCGTCGAGGCGCTGGTCGTTCGTGGCGGCGTCACCGACGGCGGTGGTGGCAACCTCGTGGGTCTGTTCAACGTCGGCCTCTAGTTGGGTGACGCGTTCGTGGAGGTCATCGATAGTCGCGACCAGCGTCTCAAGAACACTCGAAACGAGGGGTGAGACGTCGCCGTCGAGGTCGTTGATGATCGACTGGAGTTCGTCGGTATCCGTCTCAGCCTGTTCGATATCCATGTCGAGGTGGTCGGCGAGGGCTTTGTCGGTCTCGTTGTCGTCGTCGTTGGGGTTTGTTTGTCGTGGCATTGTGACCACAGGACCCGTGCTCGGAATCGAACCGAGCGGTGCTGACCACAGCACGGGCTCTCGGTGACGTAGCTGGCGCTCTCTAGACGCGGTGGTTGGCTCGTGGCAGCCCCGCTTCGTCTAGTGGATTTGTGTCGTGGCACCGCGCCGACGACGAGCAGTCTGTATGTGCTGTCGTCGCCTGGACCAGCGTGGCGCTGGGTTCACCGGTCGCGCTCCGCTGGTGGCAGTGGTACAGTTGTGGGCGACACTGTGGGGGCTTCGAGTGGCTGGGCGACCGGCTGCGGGTGGCCATGGAGATAGGCCGGGCGGCGCAAGTGGTGCGTACTCATTGTGGGCCTCCGCTGACGGCGAGGAGCACCTGTCTGGCTTCGCGTGTTCGTCTGGTTGTGGTGTCTGTCTGGGCGAGCGCGAGTCGGACTGTGCAGGCGTCAAGGCGTGCTTGGGTGTGGCTGCGCTCGTAGCCCGGTGGGTCGAGGACGGTCTGGCAGTACTCGATGACGGCGGCGTCAGTGTCGGCGTTTGATAAGAGGCACTTGGCTGTCGATAGTCTACGCTCCTGACGGTCCTGTGCGGTATCGTTTTGTGGTCTGATTGCTTCGGTCATGATGCCGTGCGCGACCGGGTCAGCGGGGCCCTAACCCCGGTGGCTCGATTTTGGTAGCCTATTGTTCCCCGGCGAGTCGCGCATATTCGGTGATGTACCATCACAAGCACTTAGTGGTTGGCATCGTACTGTGACAAATACAGCAGAACAATGCCACAAGTCATAGAACAAGGTATGCCCGACAAATCCGGCGGAAATAACAGCAAACCCGATGAAAATAGCAGTATGGGTAAGGAGGAAAGAGTGAGACAAGTGCTGGGTCTGTTGGTCGAAACAGAGCTTCACCTCCCGCCAAACGTTATTTTCCACAACTGTAAGGAGAGAGGTGCTACGTTCGAAAGACGGACTGTTAATCGATATCTGAAGGAACTGCTTAAGGAAGGATACGTAGAGAGAGTTGAGAGTACTGATGGGTTCTACAAAGCGACTGAAAAGGGACGAAGATACTACTACGGAGACCAATCTTAGCGCTTCTTTTTGGCATAGTACTATGACAAGCACTAAGTAGCCGGAAGCCGTGACTATTGAGTAGGAACAGACGCGCTGCTGGGCGATTTTGTGCCTTCGAGAACACGAGTTGCCCACCGTGGTCACAACACGGCAGGCGCGTCGGTTCCTGGAAGAACCATGAGTAAGTCTGCCTCGCCGACTAGTAAATCTGTCGGCACGACTGACGCACATCCACAGGAACGTATCGCTCGCGAACTGCTCACCCAGAGCCGCCCGCTTTTCCTCGGTGTCGACGGCGAAGGTGCGGCCCACTACTGGGACTCATATGAATTCGCTGTGGCCGTCGTTGCGACGGACGACCAAGCCGAGAAGGTCCCACTCGCCGAGACGCCGTATGAAACACTCGCAGGCTGGTGCGAGTACACGCAGGACGAACGCGGCTGGGCCGTCGGCCCACACGTCAGGGGCTCGCTCGTCGATGATCTCGCTCGGGGGCTGAACGCATGAGCAAGACTGTTCGCTGCACAGTCGAGAACCGCCAGCGCGTTCGCCGGGCCGCCCGAGCGCTCCGGGAGACCGCGCCGATCGCGGTGGTCGAGACGACGCCACCGGTCCGTTCGGAACACGACGCCTGGACGCTCGACGCCGTACTGCGAGAGACAGAGGGCGTCCCGCCGGTGGTGCTTCGGGAGCTGGCGCTGGCTGGACTGACGTTGCAGCCGACGCCCACGCAGGCTGAGCATCAACACGTCGTGGCGACGGCGTAACAACACCTGCGCCACTCTTTTTGAGTCGTGCCTGAAACCGCTCGCCGATCTTGAATCCCGCACACGCACAACTCGAAAAATACCGGAACAGACAAGTGTACGTCCTATCTAGCTGTGGCGGAACAACGACCGGTGCCGATATTCTCAGTAGTTTTGGTGGCAAACCAAGCGGGAACTATGCTACCGTAAATTTTGAATCCTATACGATGAGTGCGCTAACGAACAAGCTGTGATAACAGATGTGCTGGTCAGGGGCTAAGGCCTACAGACATCGGTTGACTTCCCTGCAGAACTCCTGAAAACTGTCTGCACCCGCTTGGTCCGCAATATCCCGAAGTGTCCCAGTGCTAATAGAATCGTGCATTGGGACTGTTACTCTACGCCTGTCAGCGGGATTATCTGGATGTTCATAGTAAAGCACACGATGACTGCCGTGTCCACCTGCTGGTTCAAAACCCCACTCATTGATTAATACCTTCGCTATTTCACGCCCCGAAAAGTCCCGCCGCGTCATGTCCCTTACATATCGACTATCATTAAAAAGCGTTCGCTTACCGGGGTGTAAATGGAAAAATGGATTAAAACGGTGGTTCGCCGCCAGAATTCTCCTCTGGGTCGATATCTAGTTCTTCATAAATCTGGTCTGGTTTTACTTCTCCGCCGGTTGTGTGAGCTTCGATGGCATCAGCCAATTCCCGCAGCGCCTCTACACGGGATTCGCCATCAGATGCGATACCAGTGAGGACATCATGGGCAGAGAATCCTGTTTCCTCCTTTACTAAGACTACCTGGTCGCGTTCTCGCCACCAAGCCTGTGACCGCTCACCAAATATGATCCGCTTGAGTTCGCCTTCTTCTTCGAGTTCTTTCAGTCGACGATCCGCAGTCTGGCGCTTAATGTCGAACTCATCGGCCACGTCGCCCGCGCTCAGTACTGGTTGCTCTCGCGTATCGAAGTAGTGCAACAATTCGCCGTCAGTCACGTCTTTTTTGAATTTCCCGTCGTTTCCCCTAGTCATAACGAATTTTTCTTGAAACTACTCACACATAAACCCATGTGACCATTGTAACTTGGTGATAATTGGAGCCAGAATCAGCCGCTATTTATAGTATAAAATATACTATATAAAATGAGAAAATTATTTCGCAGGGAGCCGCTTATAATTATTACAGATATTCGACACTGTGAAGCCATTTCCGCTTCACCGACTAGTAAATCTGTCAGCACGACCGACACACACCTTGCCTCCGAACTGCTGATCTAGGGCCGTCCGCTGGTTTTGAGCGTCGATGGCGAGGGCACAGCCCTACTGGGACAACTGCGAGTTCGCCGTGGCTGTTGTCGAAGTTGAGGGTGACGCCGAGAAGGTCGTGTTGTCGCATACGCCCGATGAGACGCTTCTCGACTGCTGCGAATACACGCGTGGCGAGCGTGGTGGAACGTTGAGTCACACGTCGGCAGATCACTGGTCGGCGATTTTGTCTGAGGTGTTGAGGCATGAGCTGTACCGTGGAGGAACGCAAGCGTGCTCGGCGTGCTGCCCGGGCCATTCCAGAGGTAGTTGCTACTGGGTCCGTCGACGTGCTTGCGCCGAGCGCCGGCCAGTACGGTGAATGGACGCTCGACGCCGTACTGTGTGGTTCGGGATGTTCCGCCGGAGGTGCTACGAGAGTTAGCCCTAGCCGGGTTGACAATGCAACCGACGCCGTCGCAGACTGAGTATCAGCATATGGCAGCGACAGTGTAGGCCTGCAAGTGCTACAACAGATGGTGCACCGTTCGGCTAGTAACTGTGATTCTCAACAAAGCTAGAAGCTATCACATATAATAGTAGTACTGCGGCTGGACATCTATGCCCCGATTTTTTGACTCGGCCAATATTGCACCGACAGATCGAGCGACCTTGATTGTAACTGGTTGCTTTTTACAGAACGAAGAGGTATTCCAATCAAGCTTGGTAAATGACAATATTTCTCGGCATATCTCTCTATATGAGGTGTGATTGATATCTGGGTCCAACTCGACAGTTATCGGTGTCGGGATTCTTGGACCGGGATATGTCTCTAGTGATGGGACATAGCCCTGAGTATAGAGAAAGTACTTGTTCGTATTCCGGGGGTGTAAGACTGTACCTCTGAGTGGTGGGTAGTCACCTGATGGAAACAGACGAATTCCATCACCTTCTCTTATTGTGACGAAGTCTAATTTTGGAATATCCGATGCAGCGTTGAGGAACCCTTCTTTCTCTTCATCATGGAATCGAGAAGTTTTGTGGAGAACTAACCTCTCTGGCCGAGGCTTGTTCATCGTATATTGGTCTAGAATTTGGGTTACGATGTCCTCAGCACTATCTTTTGTGAGGTGGTAATTCGATTTTGAATCGTCTTTAATCGCGGGATCGCCCCAAACTACAAAACTTTCGCCAGTATCGAGAAACACTTGAGCAAGAGAGGCATGGGCTTTACTTCGATCACCATGGCGCTCTCGATAGAATGAGATTCCAGCGTAGCAGGTATCTTCGGCCAGATCGGCTACTTTCCATGGCTTCCCTTCTCTAGACTTATATAGTAGACCGACCGAAAGATTCCAAGCGACTTCTGCTTTAGACTGGCCAGTTCCATCGAAATGAACACTGGCCGGCCGAATCAGTTGTGTGGGAACATCATACTTTAGACCAAAGGTCTTAATCCGGTCATGAAAGTCGGTTGGACCATCCTTCATTTTCGCCTTATTTACCCCTGAGCTTGTACATGCATCTTCGATTTCTTCAGGAATGGCAACGATGACAACGTCCGGCGGCGGGTCGTTTCGACGCTTCAAGATTTGCAACCGTTTGTCCATCTGATCCAGTAATATTCCGACGTTTTTACTTGGACTATCGTGCTGTGTAATATGGTCCAAATCTCGTCTTGTGAACTCACTCTGATGACGATCCATCAACACAAATGAGGCTTCAAACGGTGAATTGGGGCCCATTGAGGGGAAAGGTGGTTGATGTCTCTTAACTTCCTCACTGTTCCTAGGAATGACCGTCTCCATCTCTTGAAGTAAGCCTTTCACCGCACTGATTGATCGGTTTGTACCAATGAGACCAATTTTAATCTCATTATGACCCGATGACCCCGGTGTCCACGGTCCGTATTCCATCAGACCTGCTCTGGGATCCTTTGCTTCCCCAGTTTTGAATTTCAACGATGGCTCCTCAATGTATTCCGTTTCAAAATCCATTATTGGAAATCACCCAGTTGCTTCTGCTGCTGGCTAGTATCCCGTTCTTCGACCTCCTGCCTGTCTTCAGGAGGGCGCTTCCCAACTGATAATCTGCCAATCTTCTTTAGTCCAATCTCTTGTTCATCTGCGTTTGCAGATGTTGTCTTATCCATGCCTAGGATTTTTCTCCAGTGGCGATACTCGCTGAAGGCTTGGCTATTTGTATAGTCGTTCTGATTAAATTTGTCTGTCAGCCGGTCACGGCCGGGACCTCGTATCAACGTTCGCTTCCCACCACTCTCTGTGAAGTGATTCCGAACTAAAATCGAGAGGTAGAATCTCCCTGCGAAATCATGAACCTTGAGTTTCGCAGATCTATGTCTCACAAACGTGTCTTCTTCATCGAACACTTTTGTTATCAACTGGTCCTCAACGTGTTGTGTCTCAACGGCCAGAGACGGATGCTTGAATAGCAAGTAATAATCACCTCTGTATTTTACGCATTGACAATAGTCATCTGACTCATAGTATTCTCCGCTAGCGTTCTTATTAAAAGTCGAAGAGAACTCCCTTGTTACAATATTCCGACATATCTCTTTCATTAAGAGTGTTTTCGCCCCTAATTTATTCTCGGATTCCTGTGCCCAGGAACTGAACGGTTCCACCGACACTGTATCCATCTCTGTGGTGCGCTCCACAGGCCCGGGGAATTCATCCGGTGGACGGAGCGAATAGACTCTATTATTTTCGAACCAAAAAGGGGCGGTTCTCGGTATTGTATTCTGAACCCTTGAATCGAACACACTAGAATCAAGAAATCCCACATACAGATTTGTTGGAAGAGGGTCTAATTTTCCAAAATTCGCGTTAAGTTGTGAGGCTTCGTTGAGCGGTTCTCGCTCCGAAATAAACTGATTGATCTGATACTTGTCGGAGTTCTGAAGCCGGTCTGTGTCCATCTTGAGGACTTCATAACTGGCCTTATGTATCTTGGTAGAGGATACGAAATCAAGGAACTTCTCAAAGCGTGCTTCCTCGAAGTTTTGTTTTTCCTCCGGTTGAAAATTGGCGTCTTCTCTGATTCTCTCGTAAAATTCACGGACTGCGCTATCCCGTTGAATACCCGGATCGAAGATTTTCCTCCATGCGCTGATATTGCTTAGATCTCTGGCAAAAACATGGAATTCAAAAGGGCCGTCTGATAGATATCTGAAAAAGTATCTTCCTACTTCGGTAAGGAAGCCATCGTTAGTTCGGCTTACTTTGGAATACTTTGCTTCAACGTAGACATCTTCATCACCGTGTTCATGAGTCTTCCTGAAGATCAAATCAGCAGTGTCATTATCATCAACAGAATCCTCAACTAAATCATATCCCCGAGCTTCCCAGTAGAGTTTGATCTGATCTTTATAATCCTCTGAATGCTGAAAATTAACTTCCCTCCCTCCTTCGTGATTCTGAAACATCTGGTTAATTATAATATTCTACCAGTATATCATACAGGCAACCCAGCAACAATTGCCTGTAGACAACCGAAAAGCGCTTTTACTTCTATACTTGATAATTAGTCAACATGGCGACTTCTGAGTCTGTTAATTTAGACGACATTGTTCCCGTACTATATCAGGAACGAAGCTATTCCACACCTTTGAGGACCAAAGCCTTTCACAAGCTCATTTACTTTATTCATAAAGAACTCTCTGCAGAGCCAGAGATTGAATCAAATATTGGGCTGTTTTGGTACAAGTACGGGACCTGTGCCCGGACCTCCCAGAGCCCTCTTTTAGAAGTCGTTGAGACAGGCGGTGGTCATGAGATCAAGCTAAATGAATCGGGAGTTAGCACCGACCTCTCTACTTCTGCCGAATGGACTGTCAGAGATGTAGTGACAGGGGTTCTGGAAAGATACTATGAAAGAGGGTTAGAAGGAATCACTGATTTGCAGTACGAAGATGCACCGTATCAACTCCAGCGCAACTACCGCCAGCTGGACAAACGGATTGGGTCAATCAAATCTTCTGGAGACGTGAACACAACGGAATTTGACCGCGTTGGGTTTCGCAGGCTATTGAATGACTTCGTTCAGGTGTATCCAACTGAGGCATTTCCTGAACACGAAAATGAGCTGTACCACTGTTACAGCATTCTAAGCGAGCGAATAGACAATCCTGAAGCAACGATAGGTCATCTTGAGCGAGTTCTTGATACCTTCTGGTCTCTGTTCTGTGTGGATTTAGCGGAGTCCACTGCTACGAATACCTCATCAATGAGTGTACTATCTGACTTGGGAATTGATGAGCCACATGAGGCGAAAGAGGAACTGCGGGAACAGATTCACGAGTATGATGAAGACTATTTGACTGTGAAGGAAACCTCAGAGGTTGCTGATGAAGCCGCTGAAGCAGTGATGGTTTCCCGGCTGAGGGCGGACTGAAACATGGCAAGCTACTGTGTCGACTCAAACGTTCTGCTCGGCTATTCGTTCCTCCAGAACCGATGGGATGAACACACAGATAGGCTGATATCGACTGATAACTCTCTTTTCATTTCCGATCAGGTAATATACGAGTACTGCTGTAAAAAGGGAAAACCGCGTGCCGAAACAGAACTCAAATGGTCCAAGGATTACGGTAAGTTTGATGACGAGAAAGCACGCCTCAGAAAAGACGCAAGGATGTGCGAATTGGAAGTTGATTCACGTCAGGAGTCGGAGTTGGGGCCAGAAACTGTTTCAGAGATATTTATTGAAGAACATGATGTTGAGACCCAAGTCCAAGGAAAAATTCGAAAATACTTCAAGAAAGCATTGACTGAGGACTGTACCCATTTGGATGTTAGAGACGCGATGCGGGATCTCGTTGAGCGAATTACAACCCAAGCCGATTCCAGAAAAGAGACTCTCTCAGAACGAATAGATTATATCTCTGTGGAAGATGAGCGAGATGAAGATCTTCGAGTTCGCCTTGCCGAAATGATTTCACATGGCTCTCAGACTGAGCATCCAGATGCAGAGGTGGTAGCAGATAGCTATGTTCTGCAGAATCTTGGTATTGCAGGCCGGCTCGTGACGGGTGACAAGGGTGATATCTATTCCAACAGAGAAGGAATTAATGCAATGACCGGACTATCAGTCCTCTATCTAAAAGACGAGTTTGCTAGTCACTCGTTTTTATAGTGGCTGCTAATATAGCGGAATATCTAGAACGAATTCGCCGTGGCTGTTTCGGTGGACGGTGACGCTGAGAAGGCTGTGTTGGCAGATATGTCCTTTGAGACGCTCTCTGAGTGGTGCGAGTACACTCGTGGGGAGCACGGGTAGAATATCGAGGCAGATTCGAGCCCCCTGGCAGTAGCAGTAGAACCACACGACATCGCCGGTACTGTTATATAAAAATGCTATTTACACACCAATATGCCGATAGATCTGGACTCTGATGCATGGAAAGATGCCAGCACGTATGACCCGCTCAAGACAGAAATCCACTCCTTGTTCCGGGACTATCAAGAACAGGCACTGTCCATCGCTGAGATCGAATCACACCTCTACGAGAATCACGCACATCTGTTCCCGGCTGATCTCGTCGGAGAGGACGCTGTCGACGGAGCCAAGGCTGCACGCCAGTCTATAGTCGCAACCCAGCTTGAGCGGATGTACTGGCGTTCTGAGGTTACTTTCCGGCGTGTATCTCCCGAGGGCAAGGCAGATGCTGGACTTTACTTTACCTCCGACGGTACAGGTATCGCACCAGTCGCAGAAATTGATGAGGTGAGCGATCCAGACCCGGATTCACCCTTCGGAACGCTTTCTGGACGGTTTCGGGAGGTCGAAGATGAGATTGATGAAGAGATGTCTGATTTAGAGGAGCGGATAGACTGGCTGGAGTTTCGCGTTCGCGAAGAACTCGGAGCGTACTAAGGAGCTGATAGCCACGTAGCGACACAGAGGGTAGTACTTAGATATTCCCATTTAGTCGCCTGCTGTTCAGACCCTTCGCTAATGACAGCATTTTCTCCCCTTCAGATGTCGTTCGAACGTGCGTGCCGCCGTCAAACCGCTCCTTGTTGCATAAGTCGCAACAAACACTCCAGATTTTCATATGGAATACGGTGTGTAGCACCGGCAGACACCCAGTTAGTAGCGGAAATCTAACTAATCGTAACTGCATACCTGAAAGATCGCATTGAGGCACATCAGTCTCCAGCAGCCGGCGTCGTGGTCAACGTCAAGCGAGCACGCCACATCGCTCGCAAGTACCACGGCTGGGATTTACCAGACGAAAGCGAGCTCCGTCACCAAGCGATGGCGGGCGATGCGTGATGTCCAGTGACTCATCCAACTATATGACCTGCAGAACCGACGAGTGTGACGCGCCGATCTTCGACGCCGAGCGCATCGCGTGTGTCGACGGAGCGTACGGGCCCTGCATGGCTGTCGGGCGTCACGCCGGCGTCTGTTCTACCGGTCATCTCTCTGTCTGGGACGTCGCTGAGGCCTGAGTCCCGTCGAGTGCGTACTCGTACTGGAAGCAATTTTGTGTCCCCCGAGAGGGTGAGGGGTTTCCCGAACATGAGCACCGAACAGCAGTCCGTCGACGAACAGTCTCCAAGCACCGAAGCCGACGACCGACCAGACATTCATGCCCAGCACCGGCAGGCACAGGCCAGTGGCGAGGTTTTTGCGGGGCGTCCACGGGGTGAGAGGTAGATGTGTTGTCCCGACTGCCGCCGGCCACGGTCAGCGTCGGCGTGTGTCGACAAGCGTTACTACGTCAATGGGGTGGCTTCCGACCCGATTCCGTGGGGCGAGGGCAGCCAGTATCTCACGTACAGGCTCCAAGTCCTCCAGAGCAACGAACGGGCCGTTACCGTCGACCTCGAACGGTGGCGCGACCAGTCGTGTCCTGCGTGTGGTGTCGAGCATGGCGAGATACATCATCGGCTCTGTGACTACGAGGAGTGCCCCGCGTGTGGCGAGCTGTTGCTGCTGTGTTCTTGTGTCGTCGAGATTGAGGTCCTCACAACATCCGGCCTGAAGGGTCGTCTCAAGCAGTCCCTCGCTCGTCTCCTGTAAGCAAGACTCCAGCTTCGAGAGCGGGGCTCGATGTCAGACGGACCTCGTGTAGCGTACTTTTGTGTGCGCCGACGAGGGTGCCGGCGTCGCACTGACTGCAGTGCGTGGAGCGCCGGCAGGTCACGATCTACCAATGCACATGCTCATCTACGCGCTCGTTGAGGCATCGACAGCAGACGCAGCACTCGCCGCTGGCAAAGGCGTTTTCGACAACCTAGTCGGCGTCGACAGGCACTCAGACGCAGTGTTCGACTACTACGTCACGTTCGACGAGAGTTCCACTGTCGCAGGCCAATCCCGGTGGGGCGAGCGTCCGACCGCGGCTCCGGTCGACTCCGAGGCCGGGCAAGAACTCCTTGGCGATGGCTGGGAGACAACGAAATCAGCGTTCGAGCGTAATCTCCAGACGGTCAAAGACGCCCTCGACGAGCTTTCAGACGAGGAGATTATGCGCGACAAAGACCTCGCTCGATGTGCGTTCCAGAGAGTCGGAGCCGCCAAGGGTCCAGAGATTGCACTGTACGAGGAACACGGATGCGGGATTCGCGATCGGGCGCAGCTTGACCGGCTTCTGGACGAGAGTGATACCCTCTGGATCGTCCCCGCCGACGTCCACTTCTGAGGGAGAGCTGCGGCAGTCAGTTTTCGTCGAACCCGATTTTGTGTGTTCCTGGCGGGTGAGGAACACGAATGTCGGAGACTCCTGATTCATGCCCGAGAAAGGAGTGTAACGCAGCAATCGTCAAGACCGAGACTGTCGACGTCGAGGCAGACCCACGCGCTCGTGACCCGCGTACCGAGCCTGTCGTCACCTGCGCGGAAGGCCACCAGCGAGTTATGTAGAATCGCTGGTCTGCGTTTCCGGGGAGTGACGACGCGCACGTCGGGGTCGCGCGCGGTTGGAGACGAGAGGGACACGACTGCACTCGCGCTGGCAGTCGGTCCCTCTCAGCGTGGGGCAGACGGCCGGGCGAAACAGACGGATGTCCGATGGAAAGCAGCGTAGGGCAGACAGCCGGGCGATACAGAGGTATGACTGGTGGATAGCAGCGTGGGGCTGGCAGGCGGGCTGAGAGCGCGAGAGACGAGTGTGTGTCGGCGTGGGACTGACGGCCGGGAGAGACGAGTGGCTGGCTGGGGTGTCGTCTGACCGCCGGGCAGCCGCCGCTGGGCGGCACTCTCACTCTTGCCGGAGCCGGTGCGTGGACCGATGACCGGCGGAGAGGGTTCGGGTGAGATTCGTCTCGTGTGTAGCGAGCAGGGGATTCTGGAACTGCTTGGCCTGGAGTCGAGTCGTGTGGCACTCGTGACGGTGTCGAGGGAGCCGACGGTTCGGCTGGCGGTACTCGTCGAACTGCTGGTGACGGGACTACTGACACTGACGTCGGCGGTATGACTGACTGCGACGGGACTGCTGGCTTCGACGGCACTACTCCGAACGGTATCGCGACGACGGACTCCGTGTCGGACCAGCACACCTTGAAAGCCCCACGCCGCTGGCGGTCGCTCAGCGACATATCCGCGCAAACCGCACGCGGATAGGGGCCGCTGACCCGACTACAACAAGCGCCAGCGGCGTGCCCCTTTCAGTCCCACCGACTGCTACAGCACGCCACAGCACAGCAGAATCGAACGCACGCGTCGGAGTCGCGCGCGATCCGGGTGAGGAACCCTCGCGGCCGGCGCTCCCTCGCCGGAACGAGGACGGGCACTGCGTGCCCTGTGTTCCGGGCTGCTCACTTCGTTGCGCTGCCGGGCTTTCACCCATCCGGCACTCGCTTGGCCGCGCGGGATGCTGGCTCACCGCCACCGCACACGATGGGACCGCCCACCGGGGTGTCAACCACCTACGTCCTTTATATACTATTTTCCCTCGAAACGCGAAACACAAGACGCCGCTTAGAAACCACTCAGACACCCGAATATTGCACTTGAAACAATCCAAATGGTCCGTTATCTTTAAGTAGTCGGCACCCATGCCTTTAGGTACGGAAAGACACGACGCACGCGGCGCTGGCAGGGCAGTTTCACGCCGCAGAAATCGGGTGTAGCAGCACCCGACAAGTGTCTTTCCGTATGGGAACTGAAAGACAATGTACGCTACCAATTCCAGCGGTAAGAAAGCATCGGCAAGCAACCAGACGGTTTCTCTTTCGGCCCACGTCGACGGTGGCCCCGAACAGCTTCTAGAGGCGGTCGCAGAGACGGAGAACGGCGACGAACTCGATTTCAGGATGAATCGGGGTAGCGATAGCCGTGGCAACTTCTACGCCCGGCAGGAGGAGGCATACGACTGGACCCGCTCGACCGAGGTTGGTCCGGACCGGCGGTTTGGCGAAACGCTGGAACAACAGGAAGAACGCCACGGGCGCGAAGCCGAGCAAGCCCGACACTTCGAGGTCGCACGCGCCCACGTCGACGGTGCCGACCGCGAAGCCTCGGCTCGCCAGCTCACCGACGCGGAAACCGGACGGGCTGACGGGTTCCGTTCCCCGGCTGACCCCCGGCAGTGGATGGACCGCGACACGCTGGCGCGAGTCAACCAGCAGGCCGCGACGCTGGCAGACAAAACCAGCCTGTCACGAGCGGCAGCAGGCCGCCGACTCGCGGCCCTTGTGTCCGGGCAGATGGGCGACTGTAACAGCCTGTATGAGGCTTCCTTTACCGTCTTAGACGAGGCCCAGAGCGAACTGGCAACTCCCACGCCTATCGCGGATGTCTCGCCCTACGGCTACGAGTGTACGGTTGAAGGCGAAGTAACGCACATCATCGCGGAGCCAGACGCGCGGAACCAGTACCAAGTCCTCTATATCGAGGACGACGAGGGAACGAGCGCGAAGGTCACGGTCTGGGGCAAATCCATGCACGGCGGCGAGATGGTGCGCACGCTTCACGAGGGCGACCGGGTGCGAATCTCCGGGGGCAAGCCAGACGACTACAACGGTATCAAGACGGTGGCCGTCACGAGCGACACGCTCATGTGCATCATCGAGCGTGGCGACGGTCCCGCGCCTACCGGACACGGGGGCGGCTCGTTCGGTTCGTCCGGCGATAGTCGAACGGCGGCGTCATGGGAAGCAGAGTCAGACACCCATCAGTGGGCCAACGAGCGGGATTCTGACCGCGCGGTCGCCGTGACGCTCGGGAAGGCCCGCTGTCCCGAGTCCGGGTGTTCGGACCTGTTCGACACTGAGCATGGAGCCGCCACCCATCAGGGTCTCGTCCACTCCGAAGCAGACTAACGCCCGGTAGCGAGGGCGTTCCCCATCGAGCGGGGGCTTCCTCAGGCGGTGCGACGGTGCTCGCGCACGCGGCCTCGCCGCCGCCTCCGGCACAGCGGGCGGCGGCGAGACAACCGCGCGCACGGACTGGCACGCCACCGCACCAGCGCGTCGACGTGGGTCAGTCTGGTGGGGGCTGTGAGAGAGCCGATGTCTTGGTGTGTGCGTGAGCGTGGGCCAGCCGGCCCGGGAGAAACCGGGCTGAGTGGCTGGTGGGTCGCGACAGCGCGCGACGCCACCGACAGACTCCCGCTGGTCGTCTGTCGAGCCCTCGTTCGCTGTCGCTCACGAGGACGACGGAACGCTCCGCTCGGCGCTATCGCGCGCCTCGCGGCGGTCCATCGTGCCTGCGGTAGCGGGCGCGATCCCGGCCGGCAAAGAGGAGAAAACAAAGAAGCCGCATTGCATCGCTGTTTAGGTATTGTGAGTGGTCGGAAATCGCTTCAGCGGGTTAACCAACAGTGGATGGGTTTCGCCCCGTTACGTGGGTTATACTTCGTATCATTCGGTCGCCAAATCCCTGGTGAATTCGTCGAGCCAACCATTAGCTGTATCGTTAGCAGGGCTTTCTACCGTTCTACAGAAGAGCGAGGACCGGAGTTCCGAATGAGAAATCCGCCGGTCACTGATGCCAATATCGGGCCTTGACTATCTCGACTCTCGTTGGGAGATTGTCGTGTCTAATTGATTCCAGACCATCTCGAACGCCGGCGGATCGCCGGTGAGGTCCGGAAGGGTGGTCTCCCACTGGTGGCGGATAGTCTCTCGTTGCTCGTCAGGCAACCCATCTGTTAGGTCGACTGTGAGCCCGTCGTGTTCGCACTTCGTCTTGAAGGCGGGTCGCACGTCGGCAAAGTCAATCGTGACTGAATCAGTTTCGAGCAACTGGTAGAGGTCGTAGTAGTCACGAGCGACCCCACGCTGATAGATCGCCCGGAGCTTTTCGGCGAAGATTTCCTCAACGCTGTACGCCTGGAGGCTAAATTCGGGGATATCCTCGTATGTGTGGGTGTGGTGAACCGGGTCGAATGCGACGTGCTCGTCAACCATCACGTCAATACTGGTCGTATTGGGGTGGTTGAGGACTGCCCGGTACTGGATGCTAATGTCGACGTAGTGGGTCGGATAGTGATCCTGCTGCGATTCATGATGCTCTCGAATTTCGAACTCGATACCAGAGCGGTCGGAAATCGTATCGAGGACTGTCCGTAGCTCTCGCTTGGAACCCTGATACTCTCCTTCGACGCCGAAATCGAGATCCTCTGAGAACCGCCATGACTGCGGAAAGTACAGCTTAGAGAGCGCAGTTCCGCCTTTGAACAGGAGATTGTCACCGTAGGCGCTCGTGAAGATGCCCCAGAGGAGCCACGAATTAACGTAGTTCTTTTCGGCGTATCCTTGGCGAACACCCAGTTCGCGAGCGAGAATTCGGAGTCGGTCTTGACTGAGCACTTCGATCAGGCCTCCGTCGGCTCCAGCGTTGCTGGTTCGACGTTGATCTGGAGGCGATACGTGCTGTTGTTTGAGCCCGTTTCAGGCTGCGTTGGGTCCAACAGAGAGTACCCACTCGTGAACGACTCGACGAGGGCCTCGCGGGTGGGAAGATTGATCCCGAGTTGGTCGGCGAGGTAGACGATCCGCTTGGTTGCTGCTCCGTTATCGAGTCGTTCGAGGTACTCGCCGACGGTGTCCCAGGCACAGCCCCGCTGGTTGGCGGTTCGCATCGCAGTCGCGAGCTCTCGAAGGCCACCACAGAATTCGGGGTGGTCCGCACAGTCAACCAGTGTCTTCTCTAGGTCGCTGACCTGCACGGTCGTGCCTTCGATGGATGTCGGCTCAAAGCCGAAGAACTTCCGCTCAGTGACTGTCGTGACGCGGTACGGAACACCATGGATCTCCCGGCTTTGGGCTCGGGCCGGCGTGACTACGTACACCGTCCGGGGGACTTGTTCGGTCAGCCCGTGGTGGCTGAGGGCGCTGTAATAGCCGATGTACATCGGCGTAGCGACGTGGGCGGCGATGAGATATTCGTGGGTTGTGTACACGCCCTTCTCACCGGCAGTCAGTGGGATAATGAGATATGTACCCGGGAAGAGTCGGTCAAGCCACCCCTTCTCAGTGAGGCGGGAGGCGATCTCTCGGGCGGTCTTCGGAGGGATCTCTAGCGTCGTCTCGATGTCGTCGACGGAGATGATCTGGTGGCCCGCGCCAGCGAGTCGTGAGAGGAGTCGACTTTCTCGAGTCGAGAGCCCTTGGCGTATAGTCTTTGTTTGATCTATTGAGCTCATAACTGCGTTTCTTACATAGAGTATAAACTTAGGTTGGCTTTAGCCTTGTGACTCCCTTGGTTGACAGGACGAACAGTAGCGCTCTCATGCAAAACTGAGTTGTTGAGTGAGAACATCTTCGTCTTAACCAACAGAGGCCGGTGTGTTCCCGGAGCTGTTGGTTACCCGTTTTCTGGGCCCGGTGTACCGGGTAGACACACCTCGATTTTGTGTGGCCGCAGGCGGGTGGCGGCCAGACAGGGCCGCCGAGAGGTGATATTTCAAATGGGAGAAATTCGCTGTCCACGCTGCAAGAAGACGTTCCAGACCAAGTATAACCCCGAGCGGTTTCGCGCTGGGTCATTCTACGACGCAGAGCGCGATGAGGAGTACGATCAAGTCTGCGAGGGCTGTCATCGGGAACTGACAGACAAGTGAACTGAGTCTCTTACTCCGCAATTTTTTCGTCAACTGGATCAGGGATTGTCCCCAGTTCAGTCTTCAGTAGTCGCTCTCGCTCGTCGGTATGCGTATCCTCTTCGATCAGGAAGGCTTCGACGGTTTCCCGATCACTGTGATACTGGATTGCTGTCTCGTATCCGTACCGAGTGTTCACGCCTGGTGCTGACCAGTGTATAATACGCACCAGAAACTCGCGATCTTCCCACGTCTCGATCTCGACTGACGTGGTGCATCAAGCTCCCGCCGGGCGATGTCGATCACTTCGTCGACGACCGGCCCGATCGTTTCCATGCTCGGAATCTGACGCTGGTTGGATGGCTGTTGCTCTGGAGAAAAGTGTGGCTGTGACATGAGAACGGTACGATTCAGACTTGTCCGTCATCGCTCAAAAAGCTCCGGGTTGGGCTGGCTCCCCCAGCTGGCACCTGGGGAAAGAACAGTCTCACCAAGTGCCGGATGTATCGCAGGCGTGGGTCTGCCGGCCGGGGCGCAACTGGGCTGGATGGCTAGTGGACCGTCCCAGCGCGCGACGCCACTGACAGACTCGCGATGCTCGTCTGTCGTGCCCTCGTTCACTCTCGCTCACTCGGACGACGGGGCGCTGCGCTCGGCGCGGTCGCGCGCCTCACGCCGGTCCAATCGTGCCTGCAGTGGCGGGCGCGATCCCCGCCGGGAATCGGACAGTCCCCCGGCTGAATGCCACACTAAATTACGATAGTGAAAGAGTGTGAAAACAAGGCGTGTTGTACTTGTTGGGATTCAGATACAAAGCTCCGGACATGATGGTGTGGTCGCCGGCCGGTGGCTGTCGGGTTGTGCGCCACGAGAAGCCGAAGCGAGCGAGGGTCGAGCGTGGGTCTGCCAGCACTGGCTCAACTCGAGTGTGGTCGTGATCGGCGTGGCCCTGGACGTCGGCGGCCGGCAACGTGCGTGGCACAGTGGACTCACATGACGCTCGGTTGGGCTGGCCTGCCGTGTGCAGTCCCGGTCGGACTCTGGGGGGTGAGGTGAGATATATCTGTTCCCCAATAGGTTTGAGTACAGGTGGCCTGAGCGGATTCGTACCCCTGTTTGTGTCGGGTCTATCGACCCGCTCTCCCACTGTTAGATTGCCTATGCATTTCTCGCAAAAATCGCTCTCAGAACGCCCCGCAAAGCACGGCAAGTTAAAGGACCAATTATTCGGTGAATCACACCCGCCACGTATTGCGATTTTGTACGAATCAGTCACTTAGCTAATAGATTCAGATAGGAGCAAAACCGATTCCGTCTGGCGATTTCACCCAGAATCAGTTAGCTGGAGAGACTTTACTGGATATTTGATAATGGCTCTATTGAGGGGCTACAGCCAAAGGACTCTATCAGTCAACAACCAAAGGGAGATCAAGAGATTATCCGCAAAAGTATAGAATTTCTTAGATGGTATCGTTACTCTGTAGAGAGGCAGTCACATGAACCCAGCCGGGTCGTGCCCCTTCTCTTCTGACTCTGTTTTGTCTTGCTCATCAGTCTCAGTAGCGTCTGATTCTGAGGCCGATTCAGCATCTCCTTTCTCAGCGGCTTCCGTCTCATCAGTGGTGGGGTTCGGTGACTCGTCAGAGGAGAAGTCACCGCTGTTGTCGTCGGACTGCTGGTCGTGATCGCCACCGTCGTACTCACATTCTTCATCTGATAGGTTCGGGTGGTCTGTGTCCGGGGACGTGACGGCAGTGTTTGCTGTTGTCTGGTCGAGTGGGTCGCCCGACTCGTCGTCGCCCAACCCGTCTGTCGCGTCGACGGTCGGCTCGACTTCGGCGTCACGATCCGGGCCACTCTCTTTGGACTCATCGTCGTCGTCCTCACCAAGTGACCCATAGAGCACATCATCAAGTCGGGCCCGAGTGAACGAGAACCAGCTGTCACTCTCTATGTCGGTGTCATCCTCAGAGGGTTCCGGCTCCGAACTGCCCGGCGACTCCGCACCCTGTGCCGGGAGGCTATCGCGAACATCCGCCAGTTCATAAGACTGCCCGTGGACCCACGTCGTCCGAGAGACGGCAACGCACTCACCGGGCTGGAAGTCTCGGAGCAAGCCAGACGTGACCGGCGTCTTGTCCTTCTCTTTGTACGTGTCCCGAGCCTGCGTCCGGGGGGTTCTCGCCGCGCCCTTGGTGACTCATCGATACCATCTCGGAGCGATCATACTGTCGACTCTCGCCGAGTTCGTCGAGGATGAAGTCCGTCGACTCAGTGTCACCCGGCCCGAAGTAAACTCCCTGTGGACAGTTGCCGACAATCCCAGAGATTGTACTGTACGTGTCCTTGAGCTGGCCGATTGTCTGGACGCCGACCAGTGCCCGAGCCTTGCGTTTCCGGCCTCGGGCGGTAAGGTTCGTCACCTGAGTAAGCGCCGGCAGCGCGTCAATCTCGTCGAGGATGTGGACCGTCGGGTTCGAAGCGTTCATTGCGTAACGGATCGACCAGTCCGCGAGCAGTTGATACATCGGCCCGAGCGTTTCCAGTTCCGTTGGGTTCGAGTCAATGATGAGGACCCGGCCTTCCGGGTTCTCGATGTACTCTTGCAGTGAGAACTCCCCGTAGTCACCGAAGTCGCCGGTGAAGACGGGATCAACGTTCTCCTTGATGGTCTGGTAGACGTTCTGTGCGCCTTTGCCCTTGTCAGGGTCGATATGACCTGAGTCCAGCCGGTCGAACTCGTCAAGGGCTTTCTTGAGCGCGATATGGCCCTCGTTGAGGAGTGAGACGATATCGGCATGACAGAGCGCGTGACGGCGATTGTTCTTTTGTGCGCTGAGATGCAGGTACATCAGCATCTCTGCGAAAGTCTGTTTGGCGGGCCGATGGAATGGGTCGTGGCCGTCGGCTTCGCCGAAGATCGCGCCGGCGACCTCGCGGAAGTCCGACTCCGAGTCAGCATCCTTGAACAGATTCCAGACTACGTCGCTGTCTTCATGGCGGATGCGCTGAACCTCAAAGCCCAGCTCCGAATAGAACTCTTGGAAGTCCTCGCCAGTATCGTGAGCGATGACTGCCGTGTTACTGTAGTACGGGAACTGGTAGGCCAGTAGTTTCATCATCGACGTCTTGCCCGACCCAGTCTCGCCCACGACGGCTGTAGAGACATCTTGATCGAGCGTGAACGGCATTTCGGCCTCTTCGTGTTCGTGAGAGACTTCTTCGAGCGGGACAACGGACTCTCCGTCGTCGTGGTCCCACTGGTTCATCGCGAGCATTTCCGGCGAGGTCCGGCGGAGTAGTTCCCCTGAGAACACGATACCGATTGAGATGGCATACAGGATCACCGTGGTCGAGTACGAGACCATCGGCAGTGACAGGCCGGGCACGGTGAAGTCAGCGAACAGTGTCCCCACTGAGATAGCAGCCAGAACGTGTGCGAACGGGAACAACAGCGCTGCGCTGGGTGTCTGGACGAGCACATCGTAGAAGAACGCCGCGCTGATGAGTCCGAAGCCGAGGTAGATGTAGCGCCACGCCCAGAATCGCTTTGGGAGAATCTTGTCGCTGTCGACGATCATCGGCGGGAACAACAGCATGAACCCGGCCCAGACGAACCCGACGACGTTGTCGTACTTGAGGCTATTCGGGACTTCGCCAGAGCGTTGTCCCGGTGGTGCAGAGGAACTAGAACTCACTGCCACCACCCGACTTCGCGTTCGGGTTCCTGCTCGCGTTCAAGATCAACTTCGGGTTCGCGTTCAGTTGCCGCCTGTTCTTCGGCTCTCTCCGCAGCACGTTCTGAGAGTGGCTCAGTTTGGCGCTCATCGCTCGCGTTCTCAGCCGTGGGCTGTCCGGCGTCTTTTTGCTGGCCCTTCTCAGTCGCCCGCTTGAGGGCTTTTTCTGCTTCGGGGTTCAGCGACAGTTCTGCCTCGTGGTACTGCTCCCGAGCTTCTTCATCCACGACCCGGCCAATGTCCTCCGGAGCATCGCGAGGGGCAGCCGTTGGGTCGCGTGTTCGAGCGGGTTCTTCAAATACGACCGCTGCTTGTTCGCGCATCTGTCGGATATCTTCGCGATCCATCTCCAGCTCTGCTGGTTCCCCAGTTGCCGCGACGTGTGCGTGTGGGAACTCCGTATTCTGGTGGACACCGTATACGTAGTCAGTTGTCGGCTGCCGGGCGAACTCGCGGTTCATAAGTTCCCGAGTGTTGGCATTCACCTCTTCTGGTGAGTATTCTCCAGTGGGGTCAGGAGAGACGATCAGATGCCGCTGAAATCCGAATTCTCGACTCTTGTCGACGAACCGATTCACCTCTGGGTCGGACAGTTCTCGCCCGGCCGGATTCCGTAGGTCAACTGTCGCGCCGGCGTCCTGGTCCCGGTCGCGCCGGATGTAATCAACGAGATTCCCTGCTCCATTCCGCTGATAATCCGTTGGCAGTATCATGCACCGTCACCCCCAGCATTAGTCGCCACCGAGGACTCACGACCCTGCTCTCCTGAGTCGGTATCACTCCCGTTTGTTGCCTCTGTAGCTGGCTCCCGTCCAATGCGGTCGGTCGCAAACTTCATCGCTAATCTGAGGTGTGCATCATCGTGGTCCTCCTGCAGTAGTTTCCAGATAGCTATGGTGTATGCTGTCCGGACTTTCTGGACCGTCTTCAGTTCCTCCAGCGTCTCGGATTTGAACTCGTCCAGCTCAGCCGTGATGTCACTCCGGATATTCTCCATAACGAGTTCGAGTTGCGTATCAGTCCCGTACCGCTCAAACTGGGTTTCACCAGTTTCGCGGTCGATATACTCTTCAACGAGACTGTGGCCGATATCGGAGATCGTCTTGCCTTCTATTTCAGCCCGCTCTTTGATCCATTCCTTGTTTTCACTGGTCGTGTATATCTGAAGAACTTCATCTCGCTCTGTCATCAGTCATCACCTCCGCCAACTTTCGCTACCTGCTCCTGCAGTTTCTCTGGCGCTTCCTCCATTGCGGCAGCCCGGGTATCAGCATCATACTTACTCGAAATCAACTCCCACAGTGCTACAGTATGGCACAGTTCTTGATCTGTGTCGATATCCGTTGCAGCGCTCACTTCGCCAGTGACGCTATCAGCAAGGTCTTGCAGTTCATCTGCAACCCCTAGTTCGTTAGCACGTTGCTCCTGCAGTTCACGAGATATACGCTGTTCTGCCGCTTTAAGCAGGAACTGAGTTACCGTTTCGTCGTTCTTCTCAGCTTGCGTTACAATCTGTTTCTTCTTCTCTGCGCTCATCGAGAATGTGATACTTTCATCCATGTGAATCACTCCGTAGTGTCAAACTCCACATCAGTCTCTGCCTCGATACCACCGTCAGCGACAACTGCTTCTGGCTGTGCCTGGTCAAGGGCCACAGACACCGCGTCCACCAACTCGTCTTCGCTGAGTCCGTTGAGGACGTGTTCAGCTTTCTCCGGGGACAATCCACGATTCGCTAGCTCTTGCTCGACCGCTTTCGAGCGAACGAACTCTTCGAAGTCAGCAGCGCGGGAGTCAGCCTCGTGAGCAACAACGTCGAGCGTATCTTCCGCGTCAGCGTCGAGGTCAATGATCTGCTTCTCTTCCCACGACGTCTTGATCGTTAGCGGGTAGTCTCCGTGTTCGTCGACGCGAACCAGCGCTTGTGAGTAGCCCTGTCCGTCGCCCAATGACTCCTTGCCGGCTTCGGCGTGCTGGATGTAGGATTGCTGTTCGTCCGTTAGTCCGGCGCTTGTTGCCGTCTCGTCGCCCAGTTCCGGCTCGCGGTGATGCACCTTGATCGGGCACATTCCCGCGATTTCCTCGGCTGCGCCCTTGTCCTCGAACTCAGAGAGCGTCTGGGACAGCATCACTAGCCGGAGTCCGGCGTGGCGCTGGTGCCGCGCAATCTGGTTCAGCGACTCCAAGTTCGCGTCGTCGTTGAACAGGTAGTGAGCTTCGTCGATGATGATCTCGACCTTCTGCTGCATATTCTTGGCCTGCTGGTACAGCGTGCTCAGCAGCAGTTGCATGATGAACGACTGCTTGCCGAGGCCACTGCCCGAGCCTTCGACCTGCTGGAGGTCCAGATAGACGGCCTTGCTGCTGTCGTCGATCAGCCGCAGGTCCGACTCTTTCGAGAGGTTGCCGAAGGTACTCCCCGGCCGGAACGGATGCAGTGCAATCGAGAGTTCGTTTGCGTACTGCTGGATTTTCTGCTGGGAGGACTCCGTTGTCGCTCCGGGGAACATTCCCGGTTCTTCTTGGAGGCGGTCAACGACTTCGAGGAAGTCGCTCAGGTCCGGCGAGTTCTCCGGCGTGTGCGTCGACGGGTCGGCTGGGTCGATATCCGATTCAGTGAATATCGTGTCGATCAGGAACGTGATGAGGCCGCTGTGCATCTCCAGATCGACATCCCGGGATTGCAGGAAGTTCTCGATGACCCCGTACACTTCGTCTTTCTTCGCTGAGACCGGCTGCATATCCGGGGATTGTTCGAGGACATGAGGCGGTGTCGGATGCATCTCGCACGGGTTCAACGGCGTCTCACCGCTGATTGTGATCGTCTTTGCATCCAGCATCTTCGCGCTGCCGTGCATATCCCCGACCGGGTCGATGTAGATCTGCTTGACGTCCGACCGTTTTTTCAGCATCCGCATCGCCCGAGCCTGCGTGCCGTGGGTCTTCCCGCCGCCGGGCATCCCAGTTACCAGCTCCGAGTGGCCGGTTTCCAGTTCCCACGGGTCGATCAACAGCGAGGAGTCGTTGTGGCCGTGCAGTCCGTACTCGATGCCGCCCTCCATCCGCAGGTAGTTCGACGAGAACGGGAACAGCGACCCGAGTGCTTCCCCGGTCATTGAGGAGAGTCGGTTTTGTCCGAGTTCGTTGGCCCCGATCGGCGAGACGGTCACCAGTCCTGCTTCCTGCCGGCGGGTCGTTCGCTTGACCCCGCAGTTCGATGGTGAGTCTCGCAGGAGCGTTTCGAGCCGGTTCGTTTGCTTCCGGAGGTCTTCTTCGGTCTCAGCCGTCAGCCGGATGAACGCCCCGACACGGAACAGCGACGTGTGGTTCCGCCGGACCATCTGCCGGATGTACTTTGCCTGGTTGACCTCCTGTTCGATATCCTCCGCTTCCAGCTCTCCTTTGTCGTTCTGTAGCATCTTCAGCGAGGAAATCCACTCTTTCATGACCGACACTGCTGTATCAGCGTCGTATGGGTCGATGTGGATTGAGACGTCGACGGCAAGGTCCGTATCCAGCAGCAGTTGCTCTAGCATCCCACTCGTCGGATGCTCGGGATACGTCTCGATCCAGAAGCACCGGGTGTACGTCTCTTGGTCGATGAGGGCGTGGTCGGCTTCCCATTCGATATCCGTCGGCGCGACCAGTGACCGATGGTTCTCACCGGGCCTATGCAACTGGGAGACGAAGTCGGTCTCGTCGACCTCGTAGTCGGTCCCACCGACGTCGTCGGTGTCCATCCCCTCCGCAGCGTCATGGGCTGCGGCACCCTCGCCGTGCTTGATGAGTTCCCGTGCCGAGTACGTCACCGGAGAGACGGAGGCCGCCTCTTCGTACTCGCGTTCCGACCGCGTTTCACAGGCCCAGTAGTCCTCAGTCAAGTGCGCCAGTTCGTGGGGGCTGACCGACCGGCTGCGACACCGGAACATATTGTTGACTGCTCTGTCGACGGTTTCGAGCCGGTCGTGGAGCTTCTTGGCCTTGAACTCCTCTCGCTCGGCGTCAGTGAGCGTGTCACTGTCGAACCGAGTGAACAGCCGCCCAATAACCGGTATCCCGGTCAAGTAATCCGCGATGGAGTCGCTGTTCATCTGGAGGTCGTGAATATCCTCGTCAGTGACCCAAACGACGATGTAGTACTTGCGCTGGAGTTCAGTCTCAGTCTCAACGTTGCCGCTGTCGTCGGTGTAGCGGTTGACGAACTCCATGAGGACGCCCCGGAAGATCGAATGACTCTCTGCGTCGGGGTCGTCGAGTCGGTCGATATGCGCTTGGATGTGGGACTCGTTGTCGACTTCGGCCGTCGTGACGTGGAGTTTCGCCCGGCCAGTCAGGGATTCAGACAGGCGTGTGAGCGATGTGACGGCTTTGTCCCATTTCTCGTCATCTTGTAGCGACATATTGGCGGGCTCGACTTCGACCGCGCCGACGTACGCTCCGTCGACGCGCTCAATGCCGTGGGGCATGACCCGCTCTAATCGCGTGACCTGCCGAGTATCCTGATTGCCCTGGCCGTGAGTGTACTGACGCTTTTTGACGAGCCAGAACAGTTTGACTCGCAGCCACTCGGTCAGCCGGTAGTGGTCCGGGCGGACTTTGTGCAGGATGTAGAGGAAGA
Organism: Haloarcula sp. CBA1122; assembly: GCF_009741785.1. NCBI lineage: Archaea > Methanobacteriati > Methanobacteriota > Halobacteria > Halobacteriales > Haloarculaceae > Haloarcula > Haloarcula sp. CBA1122. The sequence goes on along the minus strand of NZ_WPCB01000016.1, from coordinate 48,016 downwards.
CTTCCACAACTGCTGTGAGAGCCAACGTTGGGAAGAACAGCGCCGCTGGCACGAACGGCATCCCCATCGCGACGAGGAAGCCAAAGGGCGGGATGAGGAACAGGATGAGTTCCCCCAGCGTGTAGTCGCCCCAGAAGTTGGTCGAATCTCCGAGAGATTCGTGGATGATGTTCGTGTTGTACTCTTCTTCTGAGTCAGCCATTAGTCGTCATCCTCCTTGTGAGGCAAGCCGTCGCGGTACACATCCGGCCCTAATATATCGTCATCAGTCGCAAACACATCTTTGAGCGAGTCATACGACTCGGACTCATCGGACTCCGTGGTCTCAGTATCGTTCTCGTCGAAGTCATCGTCGGAGAACGGCGGATCAACCTCAGATTCGTAGACTCTGGTATCGCCAGAGTTGATCTGCGTCTGGCGCTCCATCTTGGTTTGCTGCTCCATCTTCGTCTGGCGTTCACTAATCGGAGTGTCGTCACTCTCGGAGTCGCCAGACGAGCCGGGCGAGCTGGACGAACCACCGTTGGTGAACCTGCTGTTGAGGGGACTTCCACTGGACCTGCTCCCGCCGCCAGAGGGCGGTGAGCCACCAGAGCCACCAGACCCGCTACTGCCACTGCCGCCGCCAGAAGGCGGAGCGGAACCGCCTGAGCCACCGGAGCCATTGTTGCCGCCGCCTCCGGAGCCGGTGGGACTACTGCCGCCACCGGTGCCAGTGGGGCCGCCGCTAGAACCCCTCTTCATGCCAGCGGGGTTAGCAGCCATCTGGCGGTGGACCATTTGGGCACCCGTAGCAGCACTGCCGACACGTCCTTTTGCAGCGCCTGAGGCAGCTCGAATCGTGCCACCCGTCGCCATTGCTGCGCCGGGGCCACCGACCGCGCCAGCGCCGGCTGTCGCCGCTGCACCACCAGCCGCCGCACCGATCTTGAGTGGCTTTTTGCCGCCGGCGAGTGCCTGTTCGCTGACTTGGATTGCCACGCGGCTACTGCGCTGGATGAGGACCTTCTGAGATTTTGCCGCCAAGTACAGCGTCACGAGGCTGATAAACAGCGACAGCTCAGAAGCCAGTCCCCAGTTTGTCGCCTCGAAGCTCATGCGGATCAGGATCGCAGGCGGGATACCCGCAGCGAGAACGCCGGGATACGCGCCGGCGACCTGTTTCGCCAGTCCAGAGAAGCGGTTCAGCGGCCAGACTTCCACTGCCCAGAACGTCGCGACCAGTGGCATCGACAGCGTCAGCAGGAAAACCAGCAGCCACCGAGTGATGAAAATGAACGCCGCCTTGAGGTAGACGTACAGTCCAACGATCATCAGAACGACGAAGATCCCAAGGCTGAGATCCGCAATCTGCTGGGCTGAGCTGATTAGTGCGGCTGCCTCCTTGGGGGTGTGTGATCCTTTGTACAGTGTTCGGCCAATCGCATCGAAGAACTGCGTCCCCAGCGAGGCTACCGGGAGCCAGAAGAACAGCGAAAGGAAGGCAACACCGAGTCGGCGTAGAAGCTTCTTCCGGATAACCGGGTTCATCGACCCGTATCTAAGCCCGATCATCGCCAGAACAGAAAACTGGATGCCGAGCGCTAACCCAACAATCCCATCGAAGTATATATTCGAGATTAACGCGTCCCACGGAGCATTACTCGCAGACTCAAATGCGATGTCCACAGGGGCTGCTGAATTCGGCCCTTCCGGAGAAGGTGTGCCTACCATCGGGTCAATAAGCCACTCAAAGAACCCCTCAAAATACCCAATTATGTCTGTTCTGAGTTGATCAAGGAAGCCACTGATACCAGCTGTAATTGCCGACGAGAGCTCTCCAACCACCCTCTCGACAACCTCCTTCACGATTTCCCCAGCAATTCCCGACTGCATTGCTACGTCTCCGTCTCCGTCTTCGTCGGGGTTGTGGTGACTTCCTCTGGCTCACCAACTAGCGACTTTTTGCACCCATCAGTATTGTTATATTTGATGGTCTGAGAAACTGTAACTGTATCACTCCAAAGGAAGTTAACTGCCAGACGGTGGTTGATCTCAGCTATCTCGCCAGCTTCATCAGCTCTTGCACATATTCCTGGGCCATCCTTGAGGAGAAAATCAAATTTAACGGCAGTAGATTCACCGGGCTCCACTGGTACAAAGCGCTCACTTCTCGTTTCACCATCTAGAAGCGTCTGAGATGCTGCGTCTGTGCGTTTCCCCACGTTCCGCACAACCATCGCCAAGCTACCATCGACGAAGTCTGGATGTTCAGCCCCAGGGAGAACCTCCTCAAACTCAAACGTGGTGCCCAGTTCGAGTGGGAGTTTAGTTTCGACGTCGTCACCACGGAGATAGAGCGTGTGCTGGCCCCGAGGTAGCGGTTCGTACGAGTCCTCGCCCTCTGTTAGCGAAAGGCGTGTCCGGGTTTCACCGGGGCTGAAATAGTCGCTGACGAACTCCCGACCGGACTCTGTGATGATGCTGACCGATGAGGGCTCGATCTCATCGGTCACAGCCACTTCCAGAGCCAATTGGCGGCCGTTCTCGACAATCTCAATCGATGTCTCTTCGATGTAGTCGGACTGCTCTTCTGGCGGGCCGCCGCCTCCGTCGCCTCCGTCACTGCTATCAGACAGCCCGCCACTGCAGCCTGCAAGCGCGGCAAGGCTCCCGCTAAGGAGTCCAAGCACTGTTCTGCGGTCGATACTACTGTTTCGTGGTATAGTCTTGTGTGTCATGGATTATACCAACCAACAAATTTGCCTCTCGTCCAGACGTCGTAGCCATACAGCGCCAGCACAGCCGGCAACACCGTCAGGAGCGTCACTACAGCGAGGTCGATGAACTCCGCAAGGTCCGGGAGATTCACTTCGTAGGCGACCCGCTCTTGGGTGTCTCGCACCGGGACAGCACGCCCTTGCTCCCACCAGATTTGGGTCGGACTGTACTGGATGATCGCAGAGGAGACCTCACCCTGGTCAACGGTGACCGTAATCTCATCATCGCCAGACAGTGACCGTTCGACCCGGGACTGTCCCGTTGCGACGGTAACGTTCCCTGCCGCAATCGGGAAGCCAGCCGTCGGTTCGACCCGGACCAGCACGTCCGTCGAGTTGTCGGTCGAGTTGACGACCTCGGAGGTGATATTGACCTCGCGGATTAGCGTCGGGTTCGTCGAGTCCGCTGGCTGTTCGATGCTGTTCCCACGGACGAGTCCGTTGATTTCGAAGTTCTCTGTCCGGAGTTGTTCCGCACTCCGTATCGTGAACCGATCTGCCGTCGTGAACGTCTCCGAACGGTTGATCCGAATCTCCGGCGGGAGCGTCGTCCTGTTGGTTGCGTTCGCCGTCGTGTTCACAGTCGCATTTGTCGGATACGTCGCTTCCAGTGAGGGCACGAACCGCCAGCCGTCGGCACTCTCGTTTTGGACGCGGTTGACCGTGACTGCCGGACCTTCCGTGGTTCGGACAGCGTGGGTTTCGAGTGGTCGTACTGGGGTCGTCGTGTTCTCCGACCAGTTCGCCCAGCCCGGCGGTGAGCGAGTATAGAACCGCCACTTGCTCTGGACTTCGTATCCCCCGTCGAACTGGACGCTTTGCCAGCTGCCGGGGATTACAGTCCCGATCCGATAGTCGTCGGTCGTGGCCCCTCTGCCGTTGGGGACGACGCCGGGTTCGACGACCATCTCCCGCTCCGATAAATTCTCTACTTGGACCGTCCGCGAGTCCGTGACCGTCAGTTCGTACTCGTCAATCTCGTCATCGCCTATGTCCGAGATATTCGTCGAGATCGTCGTGACCAACTGGAGTTCCGTGGTCCCGTTGATCTCCGTGTAGTTGAGCGTGGGCTGGGCGGCAGTGCTGTTGTCCATCGCAGTACCGTTGGCATACAGCGTCGTGTTCGTCGACGTGTTCAGGACGCGGAAGTCGTCCTCGAAGAACTCCGAGATGACTACCCGGTAGTCGTGAATGGCACGCACGGTTCCGTTCGGGCGGACCAGACGCTCCGTACCCGACTTTTCGTGGACGACCGTCGATGGCTCGATGCTGAAGACCGCGACGTAGGCGTCACGAATCCAGATGCCAGAGCGAGTGTCCGTGACGTTCACTGGGTAGGAGGCGTTCTCGATGCCAGTCCGGAACGAGTCGTGTTCGGGCCGGTTCCACAGTATTGTGTTCGATGGCTCGCGAGAAACCATATCTCCCGTGCATGAGGGCAGGACGGCCAGCGTGCCGTTCTCAGCCTCGGCCCGGTCAGCCCGTGTGAGGTTCGGATGATCGGGATCGCCAGACCACAGCGCACGGAAGAAGGTGTGGTTGTGGTTGTAGGACCGGTTCGGGGGCACAACGCCTGCTGTCGCGTTGTCCCCGACAGAGGCATTGGCCGGCGGGTTCGAGGCGTTCTCGTAGCACGAGACTTTCGCGCTGAGGTTCTGCCTTGCTCCAACTTCGACGGACCTGTTTGCTTCTGTCTGGTTCGCCGCTGGTCCCTGGTCGGCAGACTCGTTGCCTTCGGTTCCATTGGTTGCTGTCTCGTTGCCTGCTGGGTCTTGGACGCTGGATTCGTTGTTTTCGGTGCGATTCGTCTGTGTCCCCTCACTGCTGGAGCCATTCGGCGCGGTGGCGTTTTGCTGGAGTACCCCCACGCCACCGTGACTCGCGTCAGTGAGGGAGTGTGCTGTCCCCCGCTCAATCTGGGCTGGGTTGCTGCCAGCGGACGCCGGCCCCGCAGCTGCGGCTGTCGAGAGCAGTGAGCAAAGGGCCGCGATCATCAGCAGTGAGCGGAGTGATGGCATCGTATCTTCAGAATGGCGTCACGCAGTCCGAGAAGCCGAAACCGACGTTGTCCCCGAACTTCGTGATGAGTTCTGGAGCCACGATTGCCAGCACGACGACACCGAGGCCGACCAGCGAGAGGATAAGGTCCCGGCGAGCCTCGTTTTGCTGGTTCGGGTTGCCAGAGGCTCGCATATACGACAGGCCACTGCGACCGACGAACACCATCGTCGCTGGCAGGCCAAGACCAGCCAGTGCGCCAAAGACGACGTTGACGCCGTCCTCGACAGCAGTGTTACAGTAGATGTTCCCGACGTCGGTCTGGCCCATCGCCGAGCCAGCAAACAGCGTGAGGACCAGCAGCAGTTGGGTCGCCTGTCGCACGCCGGGCGTGAGCCAGGCGTCAGCAAACCGCCGCTTCGCGTGAGTGTAGAGTGTTGGTTGTGTGTTCGATGCGTTCGATGCGTTGGTTTGAGTTGACATAGATGTCTCTGATTTTGCGGTCTTGCTTGCCCGCCGATTCCCCACCGGTAATCCGCTACCGATCTTGTGTTGAGTTTCTTACACAGTTGGTGAATCCTATTCTGAATTCGCCAGCAAGTATTGACAGTGGGACTATCAAAAAACTTGTGAACAAGATGAAGGGTTCTAGATTGTGATAGGTAGTCTTACTCGGCAATGCCTTAATTTTCGGGCCGCATGAATGCTAATGCTAATATGGATATTTATTAGTACATCAACTAGTAACTTCGTTAACTAGACTATCAGCCGCAAAGTTTCCAAACCGTATATCAGAAATTACGGCAGTTGGGGAGGTATATTGACAGTCCTAACTGGTGTTATATTTAATATAATTGGATACAAGAAGGGCATAGAAGCTGACCAATAGAACATGATTAGGCTAGTTTCATAGAAGGGCAAAATCAGGGCATGAGGCGAGCCAGACTGAAATCAGACCATTACGTCGTCCGTGTCGTGGACCACTCCCAAGTCGTTAATGTCGCCGCACACACCCCCATGTCGTCAACTCTGCGATGCTGAGTGAGCGGGAATAAAACTGAACAGAGTGGATGAATCAACACCTCCACGCCATGCATTCGCTCGGTTGCAGGGACGCATCAAGAATGAAGCCAGAGCCGCCGGTATCCCCGTCGCGTACGTCTACCCGGGGTACACAAGTCAGACCTGCCTGGACTGCTAACACGTCGGCTCCCGAAACGGCGACGAGTTCCGATGTACGAACGACGAGTGTTGGGTAACGGAGTACTACGCAGACATTACGCTGCGGTCAGCATCTCTGACCGTTTAGACCGGTGGGGTGAGAGCCTGCCGCTAAAATTGGTGGGCAATGATATTATACAGGATGGGGACGTCTGTGACAGCGCCACGACTCGCTCTGAGCAGAGCCTACCACAGCAAATGACGCTCGGCGAGTTCGAGTCAAAACCCACTCCAGTGATTAGCTGGTATCCCCACGCAGGAAACCACCCCGTTCCGTTGCAGAGGGTGTCACACTCATTCGCTCGTATCCGAATTGAGGACCACCCCGGGTGTCGAGTGTAAATGGACATTAAATCGCGTATCATACCATTCAGACCCATGTTTAGATATTCTTGGGAGATATCAGTCCGAAAGTTCGAGTGAGACACCCCGACTGTCGAGTGTAAAATCGTGAATTACTGATCGGGCGAAAATCGTTGATCAGATTCAATGGCACTTTGTACGACCTTAGGCTCCTCCAGTAGGTAGTAAAAATTAGTCATGCCTTTTCCACGGCCACGTCCAACCCGATCCGTGACGCCGAGGATATCTAGAAACGCCTGTTCATTCAGCCGATCAGACATCCGCCTTTGTGAGAGAGGGTTAATATCTAGTGATTCCGTGAGCTGCTCGTACCGTTCATAGATTTTACGAGTAGGGAACTCTTCCTGATTGCTCCCCTCTGCAATCAATGAAAGGGCGTACACTGCTGCTTTCGATTGTGTAGGCTGATCTTGGAGAAGCTTAGAGAATCGATCGATATCCGCTTTCTCACGTGCATTTCGGACATGGTTTTCTTGCACAACATCACTGTTATCGTCTTTTGCAAGTTCGCCTGCATTTCGAAGGATATCCAGTGCTTTTCGAGCGTCACCGTGCTCTTGTGCAGCGAACGCAGACGCCAGAGGAATCACATCATCGGTGAGGACACCTTCACGAAATGCATCCTGGCGATGACGCATAATTTCGCGGAGCTGGTTTGCGTCGTAGGGAGGGAAGATGAACTCACGCTCTTGCAGACTGCTGAGGACTCGCTCATCGAGAGAATCTTTAAACGAGATTTTGTTGCTGATCGCGAGGATACCAACCTTACACGAGTCGATCTTCCCGGCTTCACCAGCTCGGGAGAGTTGCATTAGCACGTTGTTTTCTTGGAGTTTGTCAACCTCGTCAAGAATGATGATAACGACATCATGGAGAGTATCAAGTATCTCCCAAAGACGATCATAGTATGCATTCGTCGATAATCCCGAAGGTGGTACAGAGATATCTGTTTCATCTGGTCGGTTGAATGTCCGACCGAGTTTGATTACCACCTGTGTCTCTGTTGTTGCTTGAGTACAATCGATATATGCGCGATCAAGTTTCGTACCCTCATCGTGAGCGAAGTCTTCAGCACTTTGAGTAACGTGTTTGGCAACGAGACTCTTGCCAGTTCCCGTCTTTCCGTAAATTAACGTGTTTCTGGGCTTTCCACCCCGGATTGCAGGATGAATGCTATTGGCTAGGTTAGATATTTCATCTTCACGACCAATGATCCGCTCCTCGTCCGGGATGTGTTCGATATCGAGAAGCTCTTTATTCGCGAAGATTGGATCCTCACTTTCCCAAATTGAGTCGAGGGAACTCTGTTTCTCGTTACTCATATGAATATATGACCCCAGAGGAGCCACCTCATGTTACACACGACAGTCGGTGTAGTATATAAAACTATGCCTCCATCACACACCATTTGTCGAGTGTAAACGATTGATTCTACCGTTAGTAGAGCCTATACGGCATCAATAGTATAGTGTATTTCCAAGAAAAAGAAAATAGTACACCCCTCCGGGTGTCGAGTGTAACACTGGCAGTCGCTGTGTCTTTAGATGTTTAGTGAAGTACGTTTTTGAAGACACACACCCCGGGTGTCGAGTGTAAACTGTCCATGCTGACTGTCTAAGACCATCTTACCGTTAGACAGAGTAGAGAGAAATACGGTTAACACGAGTATACATACTGTCCGCGGACAGATCGATGACTCAGTAGGGGTTGCTATGCAACTCATGTATTGTCCAGAGATAGCTATGTATTGGAGTATTAGAGTTGCTTATAAACGATATTGCTGGTGCTTCTATATCCGACTTAGACCCGGTTATACCACATTATATGGTCCATTTATTGCTGATACAATAAAATATATAAATAGTATGTAGCTAGTAGTAGTAAGAAAAGCTGAAAAAAGATCTTAGGGCTCTCTACCACTCGAAAACAGCAGCTAACAATAATAGGTGTACTACAGTGTTCTGATCGGGTACCCACCATCCTGTTGATTTACACTCGACACCCGGGGTGTGTGTCCCCGTATGCTCTGAAGCTAGTACGGACTACAGGGATAATCATGATCAAATCTCTTTGGCAGGCTCTGTTCTCTTGGCTCCGGGAGCGAATTAATATCGTACGGTCTCTGATTCAAATCCGGGAGGCGGCATATTTCTCCGATTCGTCCCGTATTGACCGTATAGCGGCGGATTTCGGCGGTATTGCCCCCGAGATTCTCGGTGAGATTTGAACCGGGAACCGGGCGCACCCTTCGCCGTCGGGCGTTCCATTACATTGTACGTGCCGTGGCCCTTTCAGTCCTTCCCTCATTTTGGAATGAATACGCGGGTTAGCGCCCGTGAACAGTGCGATTCGAGGGTATTCAGAAAAAGTGTGAATACTGTTAACCAACACACGACCGAGTTCCCGAGTGTCGTTGGTTAACCGCGGGCGAGCCAGATACGACGAACGTGACCGGCCTGCGACGGCCTGTGAGGTACTTGACGGCCTTCGAGGCCAGTCGTTTTCGGGGCCTATCCTAACATAGTCCACCGTCACGTCCGATTGGGACGGTCACAAGAAGGTATAGTCGAAACCCCCAACAGAATGTTTATGAATTTGTCATATGAGTCGGATAGACGGCTTTCTCTGATACCCCTAATATGAATCACCGGACGAGAACAGCCGGTATAGACGCTCCTTACGCTAATACCCCTATCACTATCTCCCATTCACGCTGATAGCCATAATGTCAATAATCCGGGGTTTTAATTTCTCGCGTCACCAAGGGGTAGTCGTGACTTGAGGAAACAACATACTCGACTGAATGAATAGGACGACGCCGCCGGGCCAGACTTGGAAGGGACAGCCCCGGTATCGGCGTCGAACGGACGAGAGCCGGATTCCCCGAACTCTCTATCTGGTTCTACCGGATAGGCGATGAAAACCGTTGGGGGCGCTCTCACCCGAGAATGTAGACAGACAATGCACCAGAGAATGGCCGTTAGGCCCATGAGACGTACAGCACAACAACGAGCGCGGTACGCAAACCCCGGACACGACCCAACCGAGGTGGCAGACGAATGAGTAGCAACAGCGTCGGCGTGCACACTCTTGTCGAGGCTGTGGGCGAAGACCCACGCCTCAAGCCGTTCGAGAAGGAAACTCAAATCGGCTGGACGAAAGACGGCTTCCCGACAGTCGCCGCGACCCAGTTCGACCAGCACGTCGCTCATGTCTTCTCTGAAGAGGCAGGAATTTCACGACGACTGATTCAGCACCCACATTTCACGGTGACTGGTATCCGAGTCAACGATTCGGTCGGAGAGGGTAGGAGTATTGAGCCAGACAACTTCTGCGGTGGCAAAGTCACCGCAGTTGGTGGCTACATCCCAATTGTGGCGGTCATCTTGGGAACGTCTGTGCGGTCAACGTCTGGCCATGCTAACGTCGTCCCCTACACCGGGGCAGAGTCGAACGGTTCGGAATTGTCGCCCGACAGGTTTTCCGATAACCCATCGGTGGCGGTGGGCCAAGCGCAAACCTCGGACGGCTCTGCCGAAGTAGGCCAACCCGCAACCACCAGTCACAACGACTCGAACTCGGTCAGTACGACTGACCCATTAGACTGGTAGGCGTCTCGACTCTCTCCTATCTCGTATCTCTATGCTGTTCGTCTAACACTATACAACTACAGCAACGCTCTATCCCTTTCCGTAGGTTTTCCCTTTCTATCTTTCTGTAGTGGTCGTAGTTGTTCGTCCTACCCTCTCTATAGAACGAAGAATATCGTTCGTTGTACCCTTCGTATAGTATAGGAACAGTGGACAAACTCTGTCGTTCTATCCCATTGCTGTCCTACGTAGTGTAGGAGTTCGTTCCGGCATACCGAACTACATCTATAATATTATAGACAATACAGACAACGACCAACCACCGACACAAGGGACGAATCAACCCCGTAGTTTCCCCTCGAAGACCGCGACTGCCACCAACTACGTACGAGGGTCAGCCCGAGGTAGCACAAGCGCCGCTGTAGGTCAGACACGTTGACTGGCACTATCCTAACGAACATTCACCCACCGTCGAGAGGGAAACATCGTGTCTGTCGAGCCGACCGCGAGAACATTGAGCCAGTCAACCTCCCCCGAAAAGGTAAAATCGGGTTGGCACTCTGACCCCACACCCCCCGATTTGAATCGACCCCCGAAAACAGGGCGGAACCGATTCGTCACAACCGCCGCTGATGGTCAGACACGTTCGTCAGCACAACCCCTGTGGTGGGTGGCGTCCCGGCAGGGGGACAGGTCGTCTCACTCGGTGACTGGTAGTGGGGGTTCTGTGGCTGTACCTCCGTGGCAACTCACGGCGTCGTGAGATATGGGGGACGCCCGTAGGGGCGGGTGGACAGGTCAGTCGGGGGCCAGGCAGGGGGACAAGGGCTGTCGGAGTTGGTTGGGGTGGGCCACCCGGACGGGGGTCAGGGAGTTCGAGATATGTGAGTGGTCGCGCTCTCTGCCTCAATGTCCGTTTCAGCAAGGGTAGAATCGCCCGATTTTCACAGCGCCATGACGCCATTTAGCGGTCACCGCTGGCCCCATAGCGGGTCGTGACGGTCGCCTTCGACAGCATGGGGAACGCGTCGGCGTCGGACTTCAAGAGCGGGAGCGCAGAAGTGAGGGGCGAAAGCGGGCCGGTGACAGTCATAGAGTACCCGTTCTGGTGAACTCGTCCAACAGTGGCTTTCTTATATTTTTAGTAGCCCTGTCGTTGCTCCGAACGCTTCGGTTCCCAACGTCATTCATCTGGTCGGCTTGAAGCAACGCACTCTTGTTGAAACTGTATTCGCAGGTAATCTCATTAGGCCGTGTCTGAAAGAGTTCCTTCCCTTCTTCCGGTTCAATATCAAACCAGCGTCCGGGAACCGTTACGGGTTCACTCTTCTCTTCACCAAATTCCGTCTCATATACCACATCAATCCAAAAACAGAACTCATACGCTTCTTGTCGCAGTGACTCACCAACTCCCGACTGAAAATTCCCGTAGCCTTGACCATTTGGGTCAGGGAATGGTGGTTCTCCTCGAAACTCGACTTTTCTTTCAGTACCCATAATGTCGCGTTCTCTCAATTTCTCTCCTTCTTCGTACCGATGTATGTTGTGTTCGACTGTGACCACCACGACGCTATCCCGATTTCGAGAATCAGAAACCATGTTCACGTCGTCTTCCGTGGGGAACTCGACCGTTGTACGAAGACGTAGATTCTTGGCTAAACCCTCACCGAAATTTGAGAGGTAAAGCGTAATCTCGTCTCCGTTCATTTCCCAATCCGAGACTTCAAGCGAGGGTGTCTGTTCTATTTTCAACAGTTCGTACTGCTGGTAATAGAGCCACACAAGTAGACCGCTCAAAATAAGCGACCCGAGCGCTCCGAGAACTTGACCCCATTTCAGTAACCAGTTGAAGAATAGAGCATATGGCGAAAGGAGTGACATGAGCGAAGCAATCGGTGCCACCGACAAGAATCCCAAGGTCGGGATAGGGACTACACGGTCACACGGAGTTGAGTTCGTCCAATCGGCCATACGACACCTCGTCGGCGTTCTCGTCGGTCAGCCCATATCGAGCGAGGTATTTCCTGACGGTCGTGGGGGAACAGTCGAACCCGTCACGGGCCGCTATTTCGTCCGCTGAAAGGCCTTTCTCGGCGTGCAAGCGGCGTAAGGTGTCTTCATGTCGCCACGGTCGAAGGACGCCGAGACGTTCCATGTGGACGGTCACGCGGCTCTTCGAGACTCCGAGTTCGTAGGCGATGGTTCGGGGGGACAGCCCGCTTTCGTGGTATGCCCAACGCAGAAACTCACGGTCGCGCCACGGCTCGGTTTCAGGGACGCGCTCGTCAGGGAGCCGGAAGGTCATAGGCGAGACTACGTGATTCGATAGATTAGAGGCTTCGACCCCTACGACTCGTTCGACAGCCTATCGCGGTGTTCCTTGATTATGGATAGAAACTCTTCGGCTTCATCCTCGCTAAACTCAAACTCTCTTTCGTCTACGTCACCCCGAGGGTCAACGTAACTGGCGGAGAATCGGTATTTCCCCTTCAATTGGTTGAATACGTCATACAGGTCGGGGTTCCCCTGTCCCATCTGAACGAGGTCGGAGTATCGTGCCTGTACATCACTATGTCCTTCAGCAGACCACCCCAAGAAAATCACGTCAATCTTCATCATGCGTTCTGCCGCATGGAACGCATTTTCTACGAATCCACGCCACAGTTCGTTCTCTTCCGCATATTCTGCCAGTTCGATGAACTGGTCGGCGGCGTTGATTAGTGGGTCAGCATACGACCGATTTCGTCTAAAATCAAAATTGAACACCCATCCGAACCCATCCATCTTTGCGACCGTTATATGTCCATAATCTTCTTCTTCGTCTTCCAATATTACTTCTTCAAACCCCTCTATTTGGTCAGCAGTCATCTCTTCTCCCTTCTCGATTGACTCGCCTTCTTTGAGCAATGCGACCATCTTCACTTCTGCGTCATCGTTCACATGAACTTCTACGTCTGTTTCGTCTTTGTCTAAATCACCAAATTGGGAGCCAGCAAACGGACTTTTCAAGAAAACCTGTCCTTTCCTGAAGTCCGACCGGCCCAACCCTTTCGCCTCAAGCGCGTCATCAAAATATAGGTCAAACATCTGTTCAAAGAAATTCTCCGTCATTTCGTCCGTGAACTCAATTTCATTAGCCATAGACCGTAGTTCATGTCTTGAACTGAAAGTTATGGCGACGACCTCAAACCGTTCTATGAGAGATGTGAAATAATGTAACCGCAGTTCAGTTTCACCACACGGCTGACTCCTATACTTCACCCACCGGATGGACAAGATATGGCAGACCCTTCAGCGGCTCTCGGCCCACTCTCGAAGTTAGTTGACGGAGCGTCAGATTACTACGAGTTTTGGAAGGATTACAAGGGCGAAGAAATCCTGATTCGGACGCATTCGGTCAACGTTGGCGGCCTTGAATCGGGTGACAGAGGGAAGGTACGACAGAACAGCCACATCATTCGAGGGACGGTTGCTGATGTTACGTCATTCCCGCCGGGATTCCTGCTCGAAGATGTAGAAGAGTACGTTGAATTGAGTGATATACACCTAATGTTCGGTGCCGGGTCGAAGAAACCACAGGGGGCGGCAGAGGGCGTGATGGGCAAACAAACGCTCCGAGAGATAGACGAGAAGTACGTCTCCTTTAGTGCGATAGACGAGTTAGAAACCGCAGAAGCCGCTGACTCGGCAACAGAGCCTTTCAGAGAAGACGAAGAAGATTAGAGCATATCGTCGGTCGTCTCTGCTGACCGAAGCGCTCCGAGAATAGTATATCGAAGACCTTGCGGGTACTTCGTTTCGTATGGAACGGGGTCGTCCAACTCATACAGACTCTCCGGTTCAAAACGAATCACCATCTTGTCATCTGCGATTTTCGCACCATCAGCGTACTCTTCGATGGGGCGAGATAATTCAGCCTCTTCGGGCGGAACAACGTCCTTGACCGTAGCGAAGTATTTCACTTGACGCACGTCGCCGGTCACGTACATCGCTACGTACTCGAACTCGCTCCCGACGCGAACGAAACCCCACGCGTTGTTCTCTTTCAAGAAGGGTAGACCGGATTCCTTCGTCGGGAACACTGCGACCTTCGCGTCGTCGTCACCATCCATCTCGGCGCGTCTAATCCGACCGGCGATGTGATTGTCCGATGGTTCGATACCACCACCGCCACCACCTATCGGGTCGTCCGTACCCCCACCGCCGTCGGTGTCAATTTCCGAGTCTATGTCTTCCACGAGCCGGTCAATCATCTCCTTGGCCTGTGTTTCCGCAAGCGACGAGATAGCGTCTGAAATCTCGTTAGCCAGCGTATTCGAGAGTTCAACCGCCAAATCGTCCTTGTCCGCTTCGAGGGTTTGGCGGGCTTCACGGAGTTCGTTGATTCGACCGAGTATCTTCCCCGATTCGCCCGACTCGATAGCGTCTTTCTCGTAGGCTTTCAAAACGGCGAGACGGTTGGGCAGGTCTCCGAGGTCTACATCACCGACCTGCTGAACATTCACGTTTGAAGCGTCAACTCGGCGCTGAAAGAAGCGATACTGCTTCCCGTTCGTCAGAACGCCGTAGTTGACGTTCTTGTTCATCATATAGGACGAGAGTTGTTCGTCGTGGTCGGCAGTCAGGGCTGTGTCCGCACCCGAAACACCGGGGCGACGAACACGTCAAACTCGCCGTCGCGCTACAGCTCTTCGGCGGCTGGGCACACGAGTACCCCGACGGAAGCCGCGACCGTGGCGACTGGCACATGCTCCTCCTCGGAGACCCCGGCTGTGGCAAGTCCACTTTCCTCCGCTACGTCGACCAGATCGCACCGCGGTCGACCTACGCCTCTGGAAAGGGTGCGACGGCGGCAGGCATGACCGCGGCGGCTGTCGCTGACGACTTCGGAGATACCGAGTGGGGGCTGGAAGCCGGCGCGCTGGTGCTGGCCGACGGCGGGATCGCCTGCGTCGACGAGATCGACAAGATGCAGTCCGACGCGGTGTCCTCGATGCACGACGCCCTTGAGAGTCAGCAGGTCCACGTCAACAAGGCCGGGATCAACGCCACGCTGAACGCTCGAACCTCGCTACTGGCGGCAGGGAATCCGAAGAACGGACGCTTCGAGCGCTACCGTCCGAAGGGCGAGCAGATCGACATGGGGCCGACGCTCCTCTCTCGGTTCGATCTGATGTTCATGGTGTCTGACCAGCCGATCGGGAAGACGACGCAGAAGTGGTCGAGCACATGGTCCAGAGTCGACAGGCTGCAGGCCGTCATACTCGCGGGGAGGAACTGAGCGACGAGGAACAGCAACGGGTTGAACCGGCGATCGAGCGGTCGGTGATGCGGGCCTACGTTGCTCACGCCAAGCAGACCTGTCGGCCTATCATCGAAGACAACGAAGTCGCGGAACGGCTCAAGCAATTCTTCGTCGAGTTCCGAGCGAGTGCTGGTGAGCAAGATGACGACTCACCGATTCCGCTGACGTTCCGGAAGGTCGAGGCGATTCAGCGGCTTGCCGAGTCCAGTGCTCGGGTTCGTCTTTCGGATACCGTGGAGATCGAGGACGTGGAGCGAGCGATCAAGCTCGTGACGAAGTCCATGAAGCAGGTTGGATACGATCCTGAAGAGGGTGAGTTTGATGCAGATATTATCGAAACAGGACAGTCGAAGAGTCAGCGAGAACGTCGCGAAACAATTCTTTCCTACGTAGAGGAGTTAGAGGGGGCAACGATTGAGGAGATTGTTGAGAGAGTAAAGTTCGATCAAAAGCTCCTGAAGCACGATATTAAAAAGCTGAAAGAGACTGGAAGGATTTATTCTATGGATGGTGAGTTTAGAAGAACGTAGCAAGCAGTGAGAAAGGGTCACATTTGAGTTTCTTCATAGAGCCATCGTATCAAACACGACTAATGAGTGGTCTTAGATCTGTATGTTCAAAGTTTGCAAAGGGTCCCTGATCGAGCAGCCATGTATGGAGTCTCAGAACATCTGTTTTGATAGACGGTATACTCCGAAAAAGAGACAAGCATCACAGAGTTTGTTTAAAAAGTGCCCGATACAATTGACGCGGGTTTCCTTTCGTATCTTCATATCCGTTGCGTCCGTGAGAGATCTTATGATTAGCAACGACTAGTAGGTCTCCGGAAGAGAGCTTGAATTCTGAATAGAAATCACTGTCAGTAGTTAGCTTGCCCTTCATCCAATTGAGTGCCTCTTGCAGGTTCTCAACCTCGTCTACATTCCACTTTGAAGTGTTATCTAGTGAAAATCTAGTCACAAGTCCAAACTGGTTGATATCAAAAGCAGGTCCAGTTTTTGATTCCCCTGACCGATCAATGTCGATCCTAGTCAATGCTTTGTTTGAACACAATGCATTTGCGAGCTCAGGGCGCTCTCTCACTAGTTGACTAAATGCACCTATTGAATTAAAAACCCGGCTTTCACCCCCAGTCTTTGACTGAGATTGGCACAACATAAACGTCGTCGCACTGTGCCAATTGGTTCTAATGTGCCATCCACGTGGACAGACTGCTCTCCATTTGATAGAAATCCCTCATGATCTGTTTCTGATTCATCATCATGAGATATCTCATTTATTCCAAATGAATTGTGAAGCCCCTCATCCTCGGAATACTGCGTAGGGACAAATCCGGAATCAAATCCAAAACCTTCCGCAATCTGCTCAATTATGCCAACAGGCTGGGAGAGATCATCCAGCTGTAACAGGGCGAGACCGCATTTTTCATATGATCTTTTCGCGGCCTGACAGACTTCATTGGAAATTCCTTTCCCACGATTAGCATTAATTCGTTCTGAGAGAGATGCATCATATTTGGATCCACATAACGGTCCAATGTCCGCGTTCAAGACATCCTCTGCGGTTATTGTCATGATTCGCTGATTTCTAATGCTTGTAGCGCATTAGCTCTTGATGCCACAGATAGAGCACGCACTGAGATTTCATCGTCTTTGTCGATGAAAGCGTCAATCCGGTCAGAAGTTATTGCGAGAACACCAATACGGCCTGGCAAGGGAATCGCAAGAACGCTATCATAGTATTCTCCTAGATCTTGTTCGTGTATATGCCTCGGCTGACTATCTTCAAGCGCCTGCCAAACGATTGATGGGTTCCCGCGAGCTTTTACCCAACTACTGCCTCGGGGACGGTTACTGGGAGCTGGATATTTGGTAAAGCTTGTTAAAACTTCTACCATTTCATCATTGGATACTTCCATTTCTGTTCGTAGGTAGAGTTTCGCAGTGAAACTTCCTCCTGCGAAAATATACGGGCACAAATCAACAATCTCTTTTGTTGCCCTATTTAGCCTATCTGCAGACTTATCGCTAATCTCTAGGTTATTTAACGATATATTTGTTTCGCGGGAATTCCCGAATATTTGGCTATCATCTAAGCATCTGCGAATTGTTTCTTTATCTTCCTCTGACAAGGAGTCAAATGTCGGAAGACAATCAGACAGATCCTCGATTATATTCCTTTCATCCTTATCCTTGAAATCATCGTCATATATTAAATCAAACAGTGCTAATTGACCAGCAAGTCTCTCACAAAGGTTGATTAGTCGTATGCGGGTCACTTCCTCATTTAGCGATTTTAGTTCACTTGGAACTATTCTAACTGTTAAGCCGACAAAGATGAGAAGCATCAAATAAAAAGTCCAGATCAAGATCTTCATTTGAATACCCACAAAGTCAAATGATAGGACAAAACCGAGAAGACCACCCAACGCCAACAAGACGATCTCAGCTACTTTGAATACAGCTTGGAGTTGATCAAAGCGCCGGCCGCCAACTTTTTGTTTAGTGTCTAATAGGAGTGTTTGGTATCTCTGTAAGACAGTGGAGTCAAATTCGTGAGCAACGTCATCTGATTCGGATGCTCCAGAGAGTATCTCTTGAACCTTATCGCCCATTGGCGACCCAATCGAAGTCTGACTACATTTATATTGGGCTTTGGTAATGCTAAGCTCAATTCTGACGAGTGAGCCTGATTTTACAATAATACTATTCAACAAAAATGGCTGAGTTGTTGAAGAAGAGAGTCAGCACGCAACAAATTCGGTAATAGCGTATTCAGGAAGTATCGGGGCTTACTTCCTGAAATCGGACCGAATATTGTTCCGGCAGATCGTCTAATCTGACGCGAATCTTGAGGACCGTAATACCAGGTTCAGAAGCTTTCTGCTGCATCAACTCAGTCTGATTACGCTCAAATGAACTGCTCCCGGTTTTAATTTCGCACCAGTACTTTCGAAGTAACTCACCAGGATACCCCTTTTCAACCTCTAACACGCAATCCGGTAACCAACTCTTGTATCGGGGACGGCCACGACCGTCGTGGTACTGAGAGTGAGCGGCGTTCTGTACCATGCTGATGTGGAGTTCTTCCTCTGGCTGATCGAGGTCTTGTTCAATGAAGTTCTTGAGCGCAGGTGGACTATTACCTGGATTTTTGATCAGCGCTTCCCCGATAGCTCCGTACTGGTTAGCTCCGACTCCGAATACCCATGTGTCCGCCTCGGAGTCTACTGGGGTCTGGACATTTCTCTCTGGTTGGGGAATGAGGTAGACATCCGCCGCAGTGGTATCCTGCTGAGCTACTTTCTGCAGTGCAACGCGTACTTCGCCCTTTTTATTGAGCTGAGCAACGTGCGTTTCTGCTTCCTGCCGAGATGGATAGTCGAGAAATTTCCCTTCTGCTTCAGCGAGTTCGGCAACAGCACCATTTGCATCGGTTGCGGAGGATTTGACTTCAACGACAAATGGCTCCTCAGTGGAACCTGAACAGTGAGAATTCGTCCCGTCGCGGTTCATGTATCTAAGCCACTTGCTATCACGTTATAACCCTTAAGACGACGGAGTTGACCAAGAAATGCGACACGGAACCCAGTATATCGGGCTATAGCTGACTCATTCGTTCTAAACTGTGGTTATTATGATTGACTTGTCATCGAGAACCATCTTTGCACATCAAGCGTAATGAGAACCACCACTCGTATGACTGCTGGCTAACGCCGGACAAGTACAAGATGTTGAAGCAGAATGCACAGAGTTACGAGGATTCCTTCATCATATAGCTCGGTACCTCCTGTCAGTAAACCGCCCTTGCCAAAGCAGTCCAGCAATTAAAATGGCCCGCGATCAGCAAACACACTTCTTGCTTTGAGCTGCCTTCTAATGCCGAGATCGATCTTCTGATTCCGTTCTTCGCGGCTCATTCCTTCAGCACAAGCAGCGGCCATATTGCCGGCAGCCTGTCGATACAGCTTGAATATCTGACTGTAGTTTCCCAGTGTGAGTGAATATGACGTTACCCTGTAGTCCTTCAGAGAATCATCGATCTGCACACTTGCCTTATTGTTCGCCCGCTGGAAGCTGCGGCCCGCAGAGTCGAAAGACGAATGTTCGAAAGCGTCGATACCACTGTTAAGCGAAAAAATCACTTTCAGGAACAGCTCTTGCATATCAGCGTGTTTCTTATATACGGTTCTCTGTCTGCTCAGCCGCGAACTGACTCTATCACGATCAGGTAAGAGTTTTTGTGTCGAGGGCGGCTGCTCACTGGGAGTGTGTGTCGCTACCGTTTTGCTAAATTTAGAAATGGATGACTCCACATTAGGAAGGTGTCTCTCTTGGTTTGATTGACCGTTGAAGTACTCACCATTCAAAGTAGCAATCTCACGACTTTCAATTTTCCCACTAAGAGACTCCCCCTCGTCCAAAGTTTGCTGCAGTTCTTGATAGTAGTCTAAAGCCTGGTTGATATTGCCAGCACCAACCGAAGGTGTCGAAGATGGAGTTTTTCCAGTCGGGTCTATCTCCTTCTCAGAGAGTGAGCTATTTACCGACTCTATCGTTGTAGCTATTGACGACTGCAGCATAGAGTTTTTCTGGGGATCTCTAAGATCAGTTGAGTCAATAGTCTGGGCCAAATTCTGTAGTTCAGACTCTTCACTGGAGAAATCGGGAGGCTCCTCATCGATCGTACTCACGAGGGTGCCGAGGACGATAGTCCCACCTAACAATCGGAAAAGGTTACGACGAGAAAGAAGTATTTCGTCGGTATCTTCGTCACCAGACATTGCATTTATTTTCACCGACAAGTATTAAATACATTTCCACTATCTAGCAGACTGTGGGCGAATTGGATACTGACCGTGTTAATTTAGCGGCAAGCCATCTCGATGGCGGACTGTACCGCCATGCGAGAGTAGAAACGCGAAAACCAGCGCTTGATTTGGCCGGTGCCCTGTCTGAGGTACACGATAGCAGCTTGGAGTTAAGCCTCGCAGAAGGTGATCGTATATTAATTCGAGCAGAGCAAGAGATCGATACCACAACACTACGCCGGCTTCGGAAGCTCACTGAGGTACTTGAGGACGACCTTGGGATTAATCTCGGGCATGGGAAGTTTGCCCGGATGGCGAGTACTGCGGCGACAGCCAGTTCGGTTGTAGCTGTGGCGATTGCTGGGTGGAATCTAGTGGAAGCTGCGGATACCTTGCGGGACGCTTCGAAGCGGGCAGAGTCACTACAAGCGGTGAAAGAGGACCGGTTCGGTACTTTCTACAGAGCAATCGGTCTATTCGTCGTAGAGTGTTTCTTGTTCACTACCCCACTCAATTACAAGACCGCTTGGAAAGGAACGCGGTATCTCAACAATCACTACCTCTATCGGTTGCGATCTACGTCGAAACTTCTCTATCGACTCACACTGAGCGAAGTACATTATGCGATTCGAGGATTCACCAAAGAAGCACTTCGTAACGCAGATCAGTTCGCTTCGTACCTTGCACAGGTAACCATCAAGAGTGTAAAGATCTTGCAGGAATATTCTGACGACGGAGTAGATGACCTCATTGAGACTGTACGACAAGAGGTAGAGGAGTTTCATGCGTTCGTCGAAAATAGCTATCAGCTTATTGTACCCGAAATTGAACTGCAATCCGTCGTTCAAGAAGTGGTCAAAGAACTTTCTACATTCATCGACCTTTCAGAACTATCCTCGAAGCAAATCATGAGCGGGATTGATATATAATAGGGAGCGATCAAGTAATTGTTCTACTCACTTTTTCACGAGCTAGCTGAAATTTCATCGAAGTTTCTGTTCCCCTCTATAGACAGCTTTGACTACAGCGATAATCACGACCAACAGTTGTTCCAGTTTGTGTTTCCCAACAAGCGAGTAGCGTGTCATAAAATGTGTCCCACGCCCTCTGCTTGGCGATTGTACAGCCCTCAATTCGCGCTGAAGCTCGTAACTTTGCCACTCATTAATTCTGTTCAGGACTGGTTGCATGAATTACATCTGTTGAGAACTATTGCATGACAGGTTCCAACAAAATGGAAGTTGGGGCTAGTCTTTCGGGACAATTCTTATCCTGAGTGGTGAGATGGGGAAAGTATGAATATGCCATAATCAGTGTAGTTTTATATCTGATGTTACCCTCGCTTGACGCGCTTGTAGATAACTCGAACAACACTCTCGAAGACGTTTACAAGACCGTCGTCCCTGAATGCGAAGAAATTCGCATTGCAACCGGCTACTTCTATTTATCTGGCTTTAACCTCTTCAAAGAAGATCTCGAGAACCTCCGCGACCCGGAGGAACTCGAACACGCCCCTTTTCGCATCCTAATGGGGCGAAAGACCGACCAACGTACCGTAGACGAAGTCAGTGAAGGCCAAACGCTACGTGAGCAGTTCGAGCAGGAGGTTAAGGAAGATGTTGAGGAACTGAACAACGCACAGATTGAACGTCTTGACCGACTGCGCGATTTCATTGCAGAGGGACTCGTTGATGTTAGGGTTCGAAATCCCGATTCAGGGTATTTTCATGCGAAAGGCGCCTGCTTTCGCGGTGCGACGGACAACCCGAGTCTACGGAATGGTGACCGCGATCAGCGAGGTGCGGTCACTATCGTTGGATCCTCGAATTTCTCACAGTCAGGGCACCGTCACAACGTTGAACTGAACCTGACCAGTCAGAACGGAAGTGACGCAGAAGCGTTTGAAGAATGGTACGACAACCAATGGGCCAACGGCGAGAAGTTCTCTGAGGAAATCATCAACATCATCGAGGAGACCGATCGCTACAAGCAGTGGAAGGAACAGCAGGACGAGGACGATGATGAAGTCGAAGATGAGGCAGATATTGGAACATATCTCGAACCGTTCGAGATGTATAAACTGCTGGCGTATGATGAGCTGAACGGCAACGTCAGTGTTCGTGATAGCCCTCTGTACTATTTCCAGACACTCGGCTACGAGAGTGCAAAGACGAAGCTGTCACAATATGATGGCTGCATAATCTCCGATTCGGTCGGTCTAGGCAAGTCGTTCATTGGAAGCGAACTCCTCTACGACTACCGAGAACAAGGTGACCGTTGTCTCCTCATCGTCCCAGCCAACCTAACCGACCAGTGGCGTGATCTCCTCCAAAACGCGACAGACGAAGACGGAGACCCGTTCTTCGGCCTCGAGGTTGATGGAAAACACTTGCAGGTCATGAGCATCAGCAAATTCCAGAACCTCACATACGAGGAGGTGAACGCTCTGGACGACCAATTTGATGTGGTGCTCATCGACGAGGCGCACCGATTCCGAAATCACGGGAAGTGGAATCCAAATCCGGTTGACGACGACGATTACACGGGGACTCGTCGACATGCGAACGCTCGCCTCCTCCGGAACAACACGATGATCATGCTGACTGCGACGCCAATCAATAACTCAGCTACCGATCTCAAGAACCTCATTGGGTTGTTCACCGACGAAAACGAACTGATGAACAAGGCATCCTTGAAATTCAGCGCCTTCGACGAGTACATCGACCTCGCAGCGGAGCGTAAGCGAATTGCTGCCGGTAAAGACAAAGCCTCTGAGAAGGAGCAGCGCCAGATGACAGAGCAGCTCAAGCGTCACTCGGACGAGATCTCCGAGATACTAAACGAGGTGATGGTGCTCCGGACTCGAAAGCACGTCAAAGAGACGCTAACCGATCAAGACGACTTCGATATGAGTTTCAAGCCTCCCGAACTCAACAAGGAGCAGTATTCCCTCCCCCCCGCCTACCAGCCCATTTATCGTATGCTCCCGGACGTGATGGATGCGCTCCACCTCCCACATATCACCATCAAGAATCCACAGGCAGGGGGAACACTGAAAGCACTCTACAAACTAAACCTGCTGAAACGTCTCGAGTCCTCCACATATGCCTTTGTCCAGTCAGTTCAGACGCTACACGAGAGTGAGCGGTCACTTCTTGGATTCCTTGATGGACTCCCCGAGGACGAAGATATTGATGTACTGCGTACAGTGGGTGATGATGCAGCAGAAACGACATTAGAGGATTTCGTTGAGGGAGCGGACGCAGCTGAAGATCTTGAGCAAACGCTCGAAGAGTTCGGATTCGACAGTGGTGCCCTTCAAGCAGATGGGGGCGATTCGGACGACGAACTAGCCGATGCCACGGTTGGAGAGGTGAAAACGTACATCCGCGAAGACCTGACGCTCCTTGCCTACTTCCTCTCCCGGTTCATCGGTCGTGTAGCTCGAGACTCCGGTTCTATCGCGGACATGGAAGTTGAACTGGAACAGTGGCTCGCTGACCACGGTGCAGCAGTTCTTCCAGACGTACCGGAAGATGACCCGAGTCCTATCCTCTACCCTCAGCACGACTTAAGCGAAGCCGACACTGCTACGCTGGACTTCTACGAAGCCGTATTCGCGCTCCGCGAGTTCCGTGATCCCAAGATTGACCGGCTGGCCGGAGTTCTGAACGGGTACGACCAGAAAGTACTCATCTTCACTCAGTACCGCGCGACCGCAGACTACGTCCACCGGACACTCGTCGACAACGAGTCGTCACCCATGACGATGGAGAACAGTGCGGTCGTAAAGGGTGGAGACGAGAACAAACAAGACATCATCAAACGGTTCGCCCCAGAGGCGTCAGGGTACCAGCAGACACTGGCCGAAAGTGACGAGACAGAGTTGCAGTACGTGGTCGCGACAGACACTCTTAGTGAAGGGGTTAACCTTCAGGACATTTCAGTGGTCGTAAATTACGACTTGCCTTGGAATCCAATGCGTATCGTCCAGCGGGTTGGTCGTATTGACCGAATTGGTTCGACGGCGGACAAGTACGTACATAATTTCTACCCTGACGGCGATATAGAGGCTGCAATCAAACTCCTAGAGCGCTTGCAGGCAAAAATCAACGACATCGCACTCATCGTCGGCAAGGAGAATAACATCCTCGATCCAAACGAAGATGCGGTGCTGGAGAGGGCGGGAGTCGAGACGGAGAAGACTATCGGGGAATTGGAGATTGAGGAGATTGAGTCGTCGATTCGAGAGTCCCGTGATGTGACCGACTATAACGATCTGGACGACACCTCCAAGAATCCACTGCTACGGAACGCTGGAAGTGACGAGAACGCGGCATTCGAGCGTGTGCTCCTCAAGGAGGAGCTGAACGAAGACTATGGACTATCTTCGGAGGACTTCGAGTTCGCAGAGGACTATTTCGAGGAACCCACCAATGAACGAGAGTTCCTCTACACGAACGCTATTGGCCACGATACCGGCCCGCGTCCAGGTGTGTTTGGTCTAGTCCATCTCTGGTTCGAGAACGATGAGACCGGAGAACCCGAAGATGCACCGCTTGGGCGTGTACGGCGAGCATTGTACTACAAACCGTTCAGTGGTGACCTGAAAGAGCGACCCGTTGGTTCACTCGCCATCGCACCGGAAACGCAGGGTGAACAACTTTCCGGGAACACCGACAGGGTAATCGCGAACAGGGAGTCGATCGAGGAGCATCTCTCCGAGCGGTTAGAGGAGATCCGTGAAGGGCAGGTCGAGGAAGTGTTTAGCGGTGGTGGTCAGTCGGCCACACAGGAGATGTTACTCGACATGATGCAGATGCGAATCCTCCCACAATACGGTGACCAGTCCGCACCTGTCGACGAGCATGACACGGTCGGGGAGTGGGCGAATGACTTGTTCGATCGGCTGGATCGAGTGAAGCTCAAACACACAGATGAAGACCGAGTGTTGCGAGAGGCCTTCCGGGAACACCCGGACTACACCTCGCTCGGTGACTGGCCAGTCGAGGAGTTCCTCGTCGAACTAGAGGCATTCCTCGAGGACAATATCGAAGCATCTGCGGAGTATCAGACCACTCTTGTGGGTGAGAGCGCCGTCCAGGCTCGGCTCATCTGCTGGGGCGTCATCGGTCAGTAGTTCACACCGTTGGTTCTTGATATCCGATTACTGCGATATCCTCAACGTGCAACACGCTCCTAATGAACTTCATACACCGCATGGCTTCGTTATAGAGATCGTTGTTCCTCTCACCCCAATTCACCGGAACAATTAGACATCCAAATTCGATTTTTTTGCGGTTGCTTCGTTGTGTCTTTCCACCCTTGATGAACTTTAGTATGTCATCGCTCACGCGTTTCTGTTGGCTCTTCTCAATCTCAATAGCAATCCGATCTCCTGGGTGATACAGATCTACGCTATGGTTGAATTTCGGTGCCCATAATTTGCACTTCGGATTCAGTCCTCTATCTGAATCCTGTTCGAAATGGTAGTCTGGGAGTGCCTGCGCCACATGACTGTCAAGATCGTTTTGACTCTTCTCGAATACACGGTTTGGTGCAGCCTTGACGGCTGAGAGAATTCGTTCAAAATCGTCCTCAGGGAACATCCTCGATTTCTTCCGTTCCCGAATGTCCTTATTCAGAAACCCCTCTTTCACGACTTCTACCATGATTTACTTCATTGATTGGTATGGTTAAGATTGTGGTTATTCTGGGTAGTTCACTGCGACATATCGCTCCGAGGCAGAGACGTGCTTACTATGCGAGTGCAGCCGATATTCCCGTAACGTTTCAGGATTTCGACGGAGACACAGCGTTCTATTCGAGGACTGGTCGCAGGTCACGCCACCTCAAATCTACCTGAGTACCTGAGGCCACCCGCACACGGTAGAGGTAGGAGTCCCGCTCGTCACCAGTGGATGCGCCCGCATCGTCCCGAAGTATCTCGATAACCTCTCCGCGCTCGCCGTGGTATTGGAAGTCCGGGTCATCTCGATTGGGGATGTCGATTTGGACACAGTCACCCGGTTCAACGCTCTTCATTACAGACTCACCAGTCAATATCGCCGACCTTCGATCGTCGGAGTTCGGACAGGCTCATTTCATGTTTGGGGTGCAGCCAGTACGGGTATCCATTGACGTTGAACTCATGACCGGTCGCTTGCTCAAGTACCTCCTGAGCCAAAGCGGTGAATGAGTACTCTGCACCGTTTTCCAGCCACTCCACGTTGTCACTCCGTCCCGTCTTCCCCGTTATCCGGCCTCGCCAGAAGTCGTCCTCCGGGTTGTACTCGCGCTCAGCATCGTCTGGTAGGCTTTCCTCGTCGAACAGGACGATATCCCCCTCTTTGACGAGTCCTGCCTCGAGCAGAACTGTGGTCCCCTTTCAGCGCGACTCGACGACCGACTCTGCTGACGTTCCTTCTGCCGGCGCTTGGCCATGTACTCCTCGGCCTCTGGGATGGGGAGCACTTGTCGGGCACTCACGAACACCTCCTCGTCACGTTGGTGGACGTCCAGTTCGATGCAGGTGATATCCATCCCGTACTCGCGTTCGAGCACATACGACTGGGGTTGTGATCTCCGGGCCGAAGCTGCCTGCGGCGAGCAAAATCCGTGGTCGGTCATCTAGGACGAAGTCCGCGTAGCCATCTTCTGTGGTGGCGACGTCCTCGCCAAGGAATTCACTGAATTGCTCGCCGACGGCTTCAGGCGTGAGTTGATCGTCTTCGTCGCGGCGATTGTTCCAGAACGCTCGGTAATCCTGTTGGAGTTCCTCTGCACTAATCGTTGAGCAGTAGCTTGCGTACTTGATAGCCTGGAGATCGGTCGTCTTGTCTGCGCTATCCCGCTTTAGTTCGATTATGACGAGCTTCCCATCGGGGTCAAGCGCCAACACGTCGGGGCGTTCAGCTGTGCGGTCAAACTTAGCGTACTGGGACGCGACCACGAGTAGGTCTTCGCCGAGTATTGATGGTGTCTCGATGATCCACTCCTCGATGTCTGCCTCGGTTAGATCGAGAGCGTCGAAGCTGGTGGGTTCGAGTGCAGTGACACCCTTGCTGTTGACGTGGTAGACCATCCTATTCCTCTGAGTTTGTGACTACTCGAAGGGCCCTTCTTCTGCCAGAACGTCGAATTTCTCGAACACTCTGTCGAAGTACTCGTCCGTCATGATGCGGGGGTTCGAGACTCGGTGGAAGTCGTCCAAGACGAACTTTACGTCACGGCGTTCCAGCCCATAGGCGTGGAATGCAGCAGCATCAATCTCGGCCTGTAGTTCGCTGCGTTCCTCCTCGTCTGTTGCGGGATCTATACCACCAAGCCGGTCGCGCATCTCTGCAAACTCCTCGCCGTAGCAGTTCAGACGGGCCGCCCGTTCACTGATATAGTGGAACCAGTCGTCGCCATCCGTGAGGTGCGGCACCTGTGATTCCTTAAATTTGTAAGTGACGACGTGAGTGTCCACCTTCGTCCGGAGTAAGTAGTCGAACGGTAGCGAGTTGATCAGGCCAACCCCGACAAACAGCTCTTCATCCGTAAACACTCTCTGGTAGAAGTCATGAAGATATTCGTTGCTGAGTCCCTCTTCGTACGGTTCTATCTTGTAATTCCGGATAGTTCGGAGTGTATTGTGACAGACCACTCCCTTCGGGA
Source organism: Haloarcula sp. CBA1122 (assembly GCF_009741785.1). Classification (NCBI taxonomy): domain Archaea; kingdom Methanobacteriati; phylum Methanobacteriota; class Halobacteria; order Halobacteriales; family Haloarculaceae; genus Haloarcula; species Haloarcula sp. CBA1122. Next base: position 20,311 of record NZ_WPCB01000016.1, on the reverse strand, counting down.
TGACCGCCGAGATCAGCGTCCGCTCGTTCGTCGCATTCGTAATGTCGCGGAGCACGATACGGTACTCCGTGCAGTCAAGAAGAACATCCGCATCAGTTAGCGGCTCACCTCGGTGTTCCTCCAGCAATTCATTTACGAAACCCTTCTGTGAGCCAGTCCCGTCAAATGTCTCGTAGATCGCCGACTTGAGGTCACGGAGGGTCTTCTCACGCATTCGCTGCTTTGCGCTCCGCTTGGGGTCAGTATCCTCCTCAACACTCCAAAACTCGGGAGGAGCGATATCATCAATGAACTCCGGCGAATAACTGAACTGATAGATGTTCTTTCCTCCGTAGACCGGATATTCGCCTTCTTCCTCATCGACAAAGCGGTCGGAATCGCTCGTTCGCCGTAGCCCCTGATATGGCTCCATGTACCACCCAGAGGCATCTCTATCACCAAGTGGTGGGTTGTCGATAATCTTCTGTAGAACTTTCAACTTCTGCTTAGACTCGATATAGGGGAAGATGCCTGCCTCTGGTGAATATCGTTCTAAAACAGAACGTGGTACGCTGACGGAGTCAGACTCGAATGACTCCAGAATGTCTAGATTCCCTTCAGAGTATTTTCCTGCGACCGACTCGGTAGTGCCTCCATTCTTGAATGAGACGATACCGAACTTGTACTGTTGATGAATCTGGTCGAAGATTGAATGATTCTCAAAGATGTTCAGGACATCCACCCGCGTGTTGTCAAGCAGGTGGTTTCGCAAGTCTTTGCAAGATGCTCCGTTGAAAATAGCACCAGGCAGGATCTGTGCGACGTAGGACTCGTCTCCGGCGAGATCGAACACACGCTCGAAGAACAGCGCCGAGAGGTCGTTGGGGTTGGGCTTGATTCGACCATCAATCTCGGGACGCTGGAGGTTATATTCGGGACTGTTTTTGAAGTACTCCGAACGTTTCTCCATCTCGTCCTGATACGCTTCCCAGCCCGCCGCAATACTCTCGTCTGAGAGGAGTTCCTCCTGTTTCTGATCTTTCTCATCCGGGGGCCTGGTGCGGAATGTCTCGTCATACTTCGAGAAGTAATCGTCTCGGAGCGGCTTCAGCCGATCCCACGGCGGATTCCCGATGACTACATCGAATCCTCCGTCACGATAGACCGGTGCGAACTCCAACACCCAGTGGAAGGGGCTGAACTGTTCAACTTCTCCCGAGTCTATGTCTTCCAGACCTGCCGCGTGGAATTGATCCAAGACCTTTTCATTCAGTTCCAGACTGTGCTCGCTGATCCGCGATTCTGCCAGTTTACGGGCGTTTTGTGCCTCAGCACCGCTGGTCGCGTTCTGATGCCGTTCAATGGCCTCAATGACATCGTCGTAGAGTTCCTGAACCCCACTGCCAGTCCCACCGCCCCAATTCGTCAGCGATGCATCCCCATCGTCGGTGACCTCAATTAATTCCGTGAAGCCGATGAGAGAGTTCCCCTGTCGAATGTTGAAGTCGATGTTCGGAAGCGGCTCCACTTCACTTGGTTCGTCCTCAATGTCAGCAACCATCGAGAGCCATAAACGGAGCTTACAGATTTCTACCGCCCCGTCGTCGATGTCCACTCCATAGAGGTTGTTGAGGATAATTGAGCGCTTCGCGTACAGAGAAGCACCTCCGTGTCCCTCTCCAATCGTCTCCAGTTCCTCGACAGTGCGCTCCTCCAGTTCCCACGTTTTCCCCTCATCATCCATCTGCTGGAAGAACTCGATGCACTGCATATAGATATCCAGCAAAACTTCCTGAGCGGCAAGTAGGAAGGCCCCACTTCCAACCGCCGGATCGAGGACTCGAGTTTGCTTCAGGAAGTCATGATAAAGCGTCTCTACGTGCCGCGTCTCGACGTTTTCGGTCGGAAGCTGCGTCGTAACCGCACCACCATCGGCTAGTGCCTCCACACCGCTCTCAGTATCTGAAGCGTGGAATCCGAACACATCATCTATTTCTTCGTAGTTAGCACCAACTTCCTCATTGAGCTGGTCAAGGAGGTATGGATGAATCGTCCGCCGAGACATAAACCCGGTAATCTCCTCAGGAGTGTAGTACGCCCCCATCTCCTTCTGGTTGACCGTCTGCTCGAAAATGTGGCCGAGGATGGCTGGAGAGAGATTCTTCGGATCGACGATGTCGAGCCGCTCGTCGACGTTCCAGTTCCAATCCGAGAGGAAGTCAAGGATGTCACCGAACAGGTCGTTGGTGCGCTCGCTCGTATCCCCGAGGCGAGCGTCCTCGAACTCCTCCTCGATAGGGTTCTTCGAGAACAGCCCGCCGTTCAGGTACGGAAGTGCACCGAACTCGGTGCTCTTCTTGTTCTCGGCGAGGTAGTCGAAGAATAGCGGTTCGTAGAATTCCTCGTAGACGTTCTCGCCCTCGTCTACGCGTTGTTTGTGGTGGTCGTGGAGGTAGTTCGGGTCGCGGTCGAGCAGGCGTTTCTCTTGGATGAAGTAGAGGAAGATCATCCGGTCAAGTGTGACCTGCACGTAGCGCTGCTTGGCGTCCCCGCGGTTGTCGGGGATGCCGGCGACTTCCTGCACGAGATCGGTTCGAAGAGTCTCGAACTGCTGGTAGAACTCTTTGACGACTTGCTTAGTGTCGTAGAGGTCGTCGTAGATCGCTGCCGCCGAGCCGAACTCAAGACTATTGAGTTTCTGGAGGATGGTGTTCTTCTCACCAGTCTCGCTGGTCATCTGCTCCTTTGTGAACGAGAGCTTCTGGTGCTTGATACGCCCGTGTTGTTGTCCATCGAGCGCCCGAATCCGGGTGAGGAAGGTGAACTCCTCGTAGTCGTTGGTTGCGACGAGGTTAGTTCGTCGTCGTCGGTCGTCGGGTTTGAAGTCGGAGGCCGATTCTCCTGGCCCAGCTTCGACGAGGACGATGAACTCGCGGTCAGTGAGCTGGAGGACGAGCTCGTTGTCGTCCCCGAGGTTGTTACGGACTTTCAAACCCCGTTTTTCGAAGGTAGAAGCGACATCAGATAGTGAATCCCAGCCAGCGATGTCCTTCGCTGTAATCTGCTGGAGTGTATCCATGGGATTATCTTTTACTAGGACCTCATAAAACTACACACGATTGGAGAGTATAAGTAAAATCAGAGTCATTAGTGGGCAGCCGGGTTCTGTGTCGAGGAAGCCTTGTAGTCGTTTGTGTGGTTGTCTCAACTGTATCTTGTAAACACTCAGGCCAGAAAGTAAGAAAAGCAGAAAGGAAGTGCTTTCTGCGGCTCCTCGAAAAGATTGGACGTTTATATACCTGACCGGCGGCACACAAAGTCTCGATTGTGGTCTTTTGACCCTGTTATGGAGGTGTCTCCATAGGCTTATATCTATGGAGGTAATAACATAGGATAGCGGATGGCGTCCTACACTACCATCGAAGACTGGCGGGATGTCAAAGACGGCTACGTCGTTGCTGTGACCATCCGACAGACGGACGATGAACAGTACCCGTGTGGTTGGGATTACAGCCTCCATCTTGGGGAAGTCGGCGGAAACACGATCCTCCGATACGACAATGCCCACGAACGGACGAAAGGGCACGAGTGCCACATTCACGACGATGTTGAATACATCGAGTTTCCGGGGATGCTGACGCTTTACGACCGCTTCAAGGAGGAGGCTACCGAACTATCGCCCGTTTCGTGGAACTGGTCACCGTAGGACGCCGCCGGGAGGAACACAATGCCCACACTCAAAGTCACCGTCGGAAATAGCGATCATCTCGACCAGCGCACGCGTAGTCGACTCAAGGCCGCTCAGGAGGGTGAAGACCTTGACGACGCCCAACCGACACTGAATTTCGACTCGTACGCCGAACTCAGTCGTCTCCTCAGTCCGAAGAATCTGGAGCTGTTGGAGGCGATCTCCGAACATGAACCGGCGAGCATCCGCGAGGCTGCTGAACTGGTTGACCGAGACTACAAGCAGGTACACCGGAACCTCTCTGAACTTGCAGATATCGACGTTATCGAATTTCAGGGCGGTGGACCGGGCGAAGCAAAGAAGCCGATGTTGGCCTACGACGGTCTCGAAATCGACATTCCATTCACAGGGTCGAACGGGAACACTGGTACTGTTGCACCGTAGTTTATCGCTGAAGTTCCACTTCGGATAGAGTTCGGCCTCGGTGAACACTTGCTTGTGGCCTCCTCACCGGATGGGTTCAGGTAGGAGTGTATGGAGGGAAAGCCCCCTGTACATTCCAAGAAAAGATGTCTATCCTCTTGCTGAAAACGAAGGCGACCATACATCAAAACCGCAACGGAGGTTACGAACACTTCTACGACACGTTGGAGTATCAGCTGGATTTCCCTCTGTATTGACCGTGAGCCAGTCCAAAATTTTGTGTTCCTCTGTCGGGTGAGAGGATGACTGACCTTTCACTCGGTACGTTCGGAGACGGAGACAGCGCCGACAACGACCTCGATCCAGATGCCGCAAGCATCGCCCGATGCGCGACGACGTGTCGCGCTCCTGACCGCGACGACAGCAGTTGGGCCGCCCCGGACGAGGACTGGGGGCTGACAACGCAGCGGCCAGCGTCGTCGATCAACACGTCGACTGGTCGAGCAAGCAAACAGCAAACGCGCTGGGTCGTCGACGGGGACGTCGGAGCATATGTTGAGCAGTACGCAACTGATGTCCTGCAAATCCCAAACACGTACAGCGACTTCAGTTCAGTCGACACTCGAGTCACATTCGTCGATGGGCTTGCTGACAGCTACGGGTACGGCATTGACGCCCAAGCACTCGAAAAGGCATTGCGAGTCCTCACTGGTGGCGGGCGGTACACTGCGTCGAGATACACGGCAATCCCGTGTGGGAAACAGCCGTGGATTCTGACCGGTCCAGAAGGGACGCTCTTGTGCAGCTGTATGCCCGTCGAACGGCCGGAGAACCCATACACGAGGGAGCTTCGGACGCCAGAGACAACCCTGCAGATCGAGGAGCAGAACCAAACAGTCCGCACGGGAGCCGCTGAGTTTGCCCACCTGCTGTCCGACGCTCTCGGTGTCGATATCGAGAAGGTAGAGCACGCAACAGTACGCGGGAAAACCCAGCACTCGTTTGTCGGGGCGGAAGATGAATTTAAAATCGCGGCGAGAGACTTAGCACAACTGCATGGGTTGACGAATGACCCATCCGTCATCCAGGGGACAGTCAGCCGTGGAGTCCAGCCCCCCAGTGGTGGCGATCCAATCTCGGTTGAGTGGGACGGGCCGGAGCATCCGGTTGGATATCTCGACGAGGGAGATGTAGTCGCCGGCTACGAGTTTACGTGGGAACAACCCGAAGAGTCGCTGGAAGACATTGCAGTCGTTCGCGAGTATCGAATAACTCAGAACTACTCGCGCTGGACGGTTGACTACCATACCCACCGCCTTGCGTCAGTCGTCCCCTGACCGACGCCGCCAACGGCATATTTTGTGTGCCCTCCGGCAAGTGGAGGGTAATCCAGATGTCACAGTCCACAGCGACCAGTAGCACCGAAGCAGCAACTACAGACGCCGAAACGAGCGTGCCAGAGACGGCGACAGACAGTGACGCAGAACTCGACACTGCGGACCTCCTGTCGCTCGATGCCCCGCAGCACCTCCGGATCAGCGGCGAGGTCCAGTTGTTTGAGCGGATCTTCGCGGCGGCTGGCACGGTCACAGACAAGACACGGATAGGAATTACAGAGTCGAGAATCGCCATCCGGGCGGCTGACCTGCAGGGACACGCGATGGTCGACTTGCGTGTTTCTGGGAGTTCGTTCACCTCTTTCGATGCAGGGAGGGGGACACTAGGAGTGGACGTCCATCGGGTCCGGGATGCACTCTCGGTCGGCGATGCAGGCGACCTTGCACAGTTCGCACTCGATGCAGCGAATAGCACACTGGAAATCAACATCGACGGGATAACGCGCACCATCGAGCTTGAGGCGGTTGCATCGCTCCGCTACCCTGTCGAGATGCCGGATATCGACATCCCGGCAACCGTCCATCTGAGTCCAGATGACATCTCACTCGGTCTTGAGGCAGCGGATATGCTTGCCAACCGGTTTGACCTCTCTGTTGACTCCGATGCCGGAGAAGTGCGGTTTGCCGCAGACGGCGACACTGACAGCATGACCTACCGATGGGAAGACACCGATCTCATCGCCTTCGAGCCTGCGGATGTCGAAGTGAAACTGGACTCATCGCTGGTCAAATCGGCGAATGCTGGCCTGCCAGACGGCACGAATCGGGTTCTCCATATCGGAGACTCAGTCCCGCTCGTGCTGAAATCGGAGTTCCCCGACGCCGATGGAGCGATGCAATTCGTGATCGCGCCGAAGCTCCCGAACTGACTCGGCTCCCCGTGGTTTTGCGGAAACGGTGGTGTGTCTTAACCAACACCGACCGCCATACTTCTCGACTGTTGGTTAGCGCTAATTTTGTGTCTCCCCGGCTGGGTGAGGGGATTTTCCTCTATGGACCAGACCGTTCCAGACTACGAACGCTTCGAGCGCGAACAGATCGCACAGGACCGTGACCGACGGCGTCTCGATACCGTCGAGATTGACGAGCCACGAGGCCGTGAGGTGGTCACCAGTCTGCTTGACGAGGGCGTCGTTGAGCCAATTCCAGAACACGAAGTCTTGCAGCACGTTCCGTCCGGACAGTGTTTCGACTCCGACGTGGCGCTGGTGTACTTCCACAAGGGGTGGGAGGCTAGAAGCGAGGAGTAGCCAACTCGAAGGCTAACCAACACAGTGCCCCACATTCTACTCGGTGTTGGTTAGCGGCAACGTCTCTTCTCTGATGCGGCGTATGGGCGCGTCCCGAGAGTTGATACCCCATCGGAATTTCCCCAAGCGTATGGACCGCACTGACTGGCCGACACCCGGCCCGAACGAGCCTGTCCCGGCATGGGACGAGTACCGACAGCTGCGCGAGGCTGTCCACGACTATCTGGATCACGAGCCAGAGGACCCAACGTGGGCGGACATTTGGAAAGCACTCGGCGCGATCATGGGCGAGTACCAGCGCGATGCGTTTGCCCAAGCCTTCGACCTCGATGCGCCTACCGAGACAGCCTGCATACGGCGTCTTATCACGGGCGACGACGAGTGCCCTCACTCGCCGCTTGACGCCGACAGCGACCCAAAGGGGCCGCCTCACAGCCCGCCAGCAGACGACCACTCGACACTCTGGCTTGACGATGGCGAGCCGGCGTTATACTCGATGCACGTCTATCCGGGGAATATCGAGCGATTGGATTCGCAAGAGCCGCCACACAATCTCTGGTTCGACGTCTTCGAGTTCGCTGCCGAGTGGGGACTAGAAGTCTCTGTCCTCCCGAAATCGTGGTACAACCTTGGCTCGGCTGTCCACGTCGTCTTCTATCCCCCGGAGCGGTACAGATAGCCAGCACACTCTGCTCTCGCTCAGTCAGCCAGTCGATTTTCTGTCTCCCCAGTGGAGGTGCGGGGGGCGTGCCCGAGAGCGCGTCCCGAAGATAGACCAATGTCAACGATACAGTCAGACGCTCCAGAGCAGTCGTCCAGCCAGCAGACCACTTGCACCTTCGACGATTCGGACTCCCGGGACGAGGAGATGCGCGACCAACTCGATGCGTGGGTCGAGGACCTCGCCGACCTCACGAACGAGGCGCAAGCCAGCGAGCAGTTCCAGCAGTGGCTCGATGTGCAGAGCAAGTTCCATGATTACTCGGCCCGGAATACGCTGCTAATCAAGCTCCAGTGTCCCGAAGCAACCCGAGTTGCGGGATACAATACGTGGCAAGACGAGTTCGACCGCTACGTCCAGCAAGGCGAGGACGCGATCTGGATCTGGGCTCCGATCATCACGAAGAAGTGCCCCGAATGCGGCAACTCGCCGTCGTATCACGAGAACACTGATTGCGAGTACGATGAGACAGAGCCCGAACAATGGCGTCGAGGGCTGGTCGGGTTCCGGCCAACGTCGGTGTTCGATATCTCTCAGACTGAGGGCGAGCCACTTCCCGAACTGGAGACAGAAGCTCACGGCGACCCGGATGGACTTGTCGAGGACCTCTTGGACGCGACCGACGAGATCGGCGTCGACGCAAGAATCGTCGCTTCGGAGGAGTGGGAGCATGGGTCTGCACGGGGTGTCTGCGAGCGTCGGAACGTCATGACCACGAATCCGATGGTCGAAGCGGTCGACCGAGACAATCGGGCCGCCCTCGCGAGTACACTGATTCACGAGTTCGCCCATGCGGATCTTCACTTCAATGTCGAGGATGAGGCGGAGCGGTCGAAACGCGAGGTCGAAGCCGAGGCAGTTGCCTATGTCGTCAGTCGTCACTTCGGGCTGGACCCCGACAACTCGGCGTTCTACCTCGCGGCGTGGGACGGCGACGCACCAGAGACGCTTCGGGACCGGTTGGACCGTATCTCGTCGACTGCGGCGGATCTGATCGACGCCGTCGAAGGTGCCAGCTGAGAGGGAGCGGTATCTTTCCAGACGTGCTTGAGAGGAGTGTTTTGTGACTCCCCTGGTGGGCGAGGGAGTCGAATATGCGTTCCACAGCAGCGTCGGGTAGCAGTCCTGTCGGACAGTTTCTGAGTGTCTTAGCAGAGTTGCGTGACCAGATCGGAGGGCCGTACTACCTCGGAGACGTGACCGGGCGGTTGGAGTGGCCCGACAGAGGAGTGTACTTTTTCTTCTCGCCAGCAAGCGACCTCAGACAGATGCCCTCCACAAAGTGGCGACTCTCCCGAATCGGCACCGTCGGCGTCAGTACCGGCTCGTCGAACACGCTCTGGAACCGGCTCCGGCAACATCGTGGGAACGTTCGAGGGAAGTACGCCGGCGGTGGCAACCATCGTGGTTCGATTTTTCGCTTGCACGTCGGACGGGCGCTGATCGAGAAACACGGCTGGCACGACGAATATCGCCACTGGGGCGAACCGAATCCCGATGAGGAAACAACGACTGTTCGCGAGCAGGAGCACGAACTCGAACAGCGCGTATCGGAGTACATCCGGGATTTGCCGTTTCTGTGGGTTGACGTTCCGGGCGACCCCGGACCCGAGTGTGACAGAGCCGAGATTGAGTCACATACCATCGCGATGGTGTCGAGGTATCGTCGATCCGCAGGGCCATCGGACCTCGATTGGCTTGGATATCATTCACCGAAATCCGAGGTGTATCAGTCTGGACTGTGGAACGTGCGACACGTCTCCGACTCGTTCGATCCGTCGGTCGTGGACCAGTTGTCGGCGTATATCCCGTCAACGGAAGCGCTGGACCACCAGTCGCGGATCTGAGGGCAGGTTCCGCAGCGAGAACTCAGTACGCTCGGTTATGAGTCCGTAGGCAATCCCAGTCAGTGGCGCAACCACGGGAACCCACGCAAACGGAGTCATGAACAGTTCTGTCGAGATGGACTCCCAGAGGGCAGCGTACATCAAAACAACGTAGACGGACGCAATGGCTGTTGACAGTCGCCATCGGACTCCCGCTACGAGCCCGGCCAGCGGGAGGCCGTAGAACGCTACATTACCCGCAATTGGGGACAGGAAGTAGGTGATGCCAAGCGCACAGAGATATCCCAGAAACATCGCTGTGCCTCCTACCGACGCGACGAATAGCCGTCGCCATCCAGCACGCTCGTCGGTGTCGTCCTGGACGGACTGCTCGTCGCTTTCCTCGGTCGTCGTGGTGACTGCAAGAGGACTCCTCGACTGTGTCTCGACGTGGCTGGATTCCAGCCGGGAGACACCACGAGACTGCCCGTTGCCCTCCGTTTCGCCCTCGACTTCCTCAGTGATCGGGACTTCGCTCTGCAACGCAAGGACCCTGTGAGTGTCCTCTTCTGGACTGCTTGCTGGCTCTTGTTTCGCTGACTCTGGCAGGTTCAGGCGTCCCGTCTGCTTGACCTCTCTTTCGCAGAACGAGCACACTGTCAGGAGGTTCGTGGTCTTGTTTGTCCCGCCGTTCTCGGCGGGGATTCGTCGCACGACTTCCAAATCTTCCGCAGGGAACCGCGTCTCGCAGTTGGTGCAAGTGTTGTTATCCAACTGCTTCCGGAAGACGATCCGGTACGCCCAGTCTGGTGGGTAGTCGCCCCGGTAGTTGTCAGGGTCGTCGTACTGCGATTCGATACCTTCCTTCATTCTGCTCGACACTTCTTCCCGTCTCCGTATTTAAGCCGCGGGGTCGTTTTGTGCCGCGCCTGCCAGCTGGGCGCGCCGGTCGGTGCGCTCGGTGTTTTCCATGTCTTCTGAGGCTCGACACTCTTGGTCAGCGGCGGCTGTCGGCGATGCACAGCAGGCTGAGTACATCGGGTTCCTTCACCGGGAACCGTTCGTAATCGATGCTTACCGGCTTGGATTTGCCGTCGGCGTTCGCGAGGATTACTCGTATCAGTCCTCGCTGCGGAACGTCGACGTCCCGATTGAGATTCTGGACAACGACTTCCGGAATCCAGACTTGGACCGGTACATCGAACGCTTCGAGCGATGCGAGCCATCGGTCGGAATGCTCGGCGATGCATACGACCGGCAAGAAGCGCGACGGTACAACCAAGCCGCACGGGAGCTGAAACGGAAGTTTCCGGGGACAGAGGTTATCATCGTCCCGAAGTGCCGCGACGCAATCGACGTGATCGACGAGGATATGGTCTTGGGCTATCCGATGGGTTACTCCGACCAGACAGCCGACGAGTACACGGATATTGTGGACTGGCGGGGACGGCGAGTGCATCTGCTGGGGGCAAGTCCCACGAAGCAGTATCCAGTGATCGAAGAGCTAACACAGCCGCGGGTCACTGGAGAGGAGCCAGCCGATATCGTTGGCGTTGACTGGAACGGCGTTCACTTGGCGGCGCTTCACGGCGAGTATTTCTCACCACACGGCTACGGGAGTGCGGACCAGCTCTCGATCCGGGAGACGGTTCGAGAGAGCTTGCGACATATCCGGTCATACTGGAAATCGCGGGGGGTGTGGCCGACCGTGGAGACAGACCGGAGCCCGCTAACAGCGGAACCGATGGACCCCGTCTGGGCTGCTGATGGTTCGAGAGCGACTGTGAATGGCCTTGAGGATGCGATTGTCGTTGAGTACGAGAACGGACAGACGCTCGCGTACCGGAGCCAACACGAGCGAGACAGAGTGGAATACCGGGCAGGACTCACTCCCGCTGAAGTTCACGGCTAGAGCCGACCGGACAGCCTCAGAGAGTTTTGTGACTCCCCATGAGATGAGGGAGTTCCAGTTATGAGCGCGAAACCGTCACAGGAGACGGCACCACAGTACAGTTGTCCGAATTGCGGTTGCACGAAGGCACGAGACTACGGAAACGACGGTACAAGAGAGTGTTCGGGATGCGGACGCGACGCGACACCAGACCGGAAGAACTACCGTGCAATTTTGGATCCAAGCAAAATTATACCTGAGTCAGTTGACGCACCTGTTCACCATCCAGAGAAACACCTGTCCGAAGCGTTGCCAGACGGCCACAACTACTGACTCTGACTGTAGTTTTGTGACTCCTTTTTGCGTGAGGGAGATACAGATGACGACCACACAGACTGAGCGGACTCGTGGCCGCTTCGTACTCATCGGATGCGGCGACGCGAAAACCGACCAGCCAGTTGCAGCTCGCGATCTCTATACATCCTCGTACTTCTCGGTCAAACGATCGTATGCCGAGGCAGCTGTCCAGTGGGCTCGAACTGCTGACCGACGAGCGAACACCTGGGCGGTTCTCTCTGCAGAACACGGGATCTTGATGCCCCGGCAGACGGTCGCCCCGTACGATACGACCATCGAGGACCTGCGCGACGACCCCATCGAGGGAGAAGCCAATTATCGGCTGCCGTCAGGCGACTGTGTTGAGAGCCGACTAGATCGGTGGGCGCTCCGTGTCCATTCATCTCTCGGTGATTGGCTCCGGCGACCCTATGCTGCCGATCAACAGGAGTCGCCCTGTCGGGAGTTGGTCGTTCTGGCCGGCAGCGACTACGTCGACGCGCTGCGTGAGCGCGACATCTTCGACGGCCGGCCAACTGCGATTCGGACTGGGCGAGAGACGTACACTGCTCTTCCCCCGAAAGCAACAGTTCGCTTCCCCTTCCAGGAGCGGAACTTCGACGGGATGTTCGACCAGATGAGCTGGCTTTCAGACCGCGTCGAAGAACTCTCGTCAGCAGCGGCTCCAGCCCGACGATCAGAACTCTCGGCCTTTGACGGGGGCTTCGAGCGTGACTCTGCTACGTGGCAAACAGGCCACAGTGGCGTCGACGTCGAGGGGACTGAGCAGGCAGGGCTGGATGCATTCGAGAACGTCCCCGAACGGTTCCTTGCCACGAGACAAACGAGTCTTGCGACCGACGGCGGGGAAGGAGAACAGGGTGGATAGCACGCAAACCCACGATACCGACTGTGTTAACCAACACTCATCGCTTCTGTTGGTTAACGCGCTATGTCGGGCAATTTTTTGTTCCTCTGGCGGGTGAGAGGATGACGGAAACTGATCCGACTCAGACGCAGGACGGACAGCCAGACCAGCAAGCCGGCTTCGACTTCAGCAAGCCCGGACAGGAGCACGAGATCGAAGTGTCGTATTCGTGGGGGTATGTCGACACCATCTACATGGATGACGACGGTGAACTCGTCCGCTCACAGGATACCGACGGTTACTACCGCAACGACGAATCGTTCGAGTGTACCTGCGGGGAGACATTCGGTTGCGAGAGCAAAGCAAAATCACATATCCGAAGCGAGGGGTTCCGAGGCCCGCCGGTGCCGGTAGACGGCCATCCAGAAGCATTGCGCTGGGACAACGAGCCGATGACCGACTTCGGGGGGAATGTGGAATTCATTCCAGACGTAACGAACACCGCCGCGAAAGTTGTCGACGGGGCTGACTACCTGATCGCAACGGCCCGGACAACACTGACGCCACCAGCGGACCACGAGTTCGACAGCTGGGACCCACTCCAATCCGGCCGCCTGTCGAACCACAACGGCGACTCACTGTTCTCGGCGCGGATCTTGTCGAAGGCTATCGCGACGCTTTCGACCGGACATCAGTACGTTCCGGACCGCTACACCATCTATTTCCGAGGGCACACAGCACTGTACTTGGAGGGGCCGAGGGGCGGCATCATCATTGCTGAACGACTCCCCGGCCTCGACTGAGACGGCGGTTTTCTGTTCCTCTGGCGGGTGCGAGGATGACAGAACCAACCTCCAAAGCCCGTGATGGATCAGCCACGAACAGCAGCGAATCGCCCGTCGACGAGCAACCAATTCCAGTCGCCAAGCCTCCCTCGCCGTTTGTCTGGCAAGATGAAGTGGTCCCCGCGCTCGATGGAGCGATCACCGTTCGCCCGGAATCTGCCCGGTATCCGATAGCCGCACAGGTTGTCGAGGGTGCTGAGTATCTTGTGGCAACAGCCCGAGAAACGTTCACTCCACCAGCCGACTACCAGTTCCAGTCGTGGGACGTACTCCAGTCTGGTCGCCTTGCCTTCCGGTCAGGCGACCCGCAGTTCCCGCCAGCCGACGTGAGCCGTGCAATCGCAACGCTTGCGAAGCATCCTGCGTACCAGCCTGAGCGGTTCACGATCTTCTACCGAGGGTGCGAACCAGTGTATATCGAAGGTCCAGACGCCGGCATTGTGATACCCCGTGGTGACACGATAGCAGTTTTGTGGTCCTCTGGCGGGTGAAAGGATGTCCACACACTCAGCATCGACGCGAACACAGTCGTTCCAGCATCGCCCGCCAGCAGACACAGGGGAGTGTTCCTGTCCGATTCACGCCAACGGTGACCCGTTTACCGCACCTCTCGGGATTCGATTTGCCGATCATGTCGCCGTCCAGCCAATCGACAGAGAGACCGCAGCCGCCGTCTACGAGGCGCATCACTCCTACATGGGTTCGCTGCCGTCGGTCAACCTCACCCACCACGGGCTGTACTTTCAGGACACGTTGGTCGGGGCCATCACGTACCGCTACCCGCTCATCTCGAAGAAGCGAATCCGGTACGGCGTCGACGGCCAGCTCTGTCCTGAACCAGTCGAGATCGACAGTCTTCCAGCAGAGATACGAACGACTGCCCGGCGGGTGCTTCCGTCGACGGACACACCAGTCGTTGACAGTGAGGTGATTTCTGGGGACTCGCTCGTTGAGGCCGCGCGTATCTGCATGGGCGTTCGGATGCCGAACCTCGCGTCGGCAGCGCTAGCCCGCTCACAAGAGCGATTCTTGCAGAGTGACGACCGTAACACCCGGTTTCTCTTGACGTGGGTGCGCTCGGACTATGATGGCGCGATGGTTCGGGCACTGAAAGACAAGGGCTGGACCTGTACGGGCTACCGTGAACCGGGACAGGCAAGCAACCGCGAGGACAAGCCGATTCGTGAACAGTATAAATGGCGCTTTCTCTGTCCTGTCGAAACTGCTCGCGAGCAGTCAACACTTGCACGGTGGTCTCAGTGACCGGCGTCCAGCCCGAGGCAACGGCTGAGTGCTGTCGGTTCTGCGGAGACAGGACAGCCGATATCTCCGGCGAGGCGTACACGTATGTTCGGTGGCCTGACGAGGTCGACCGAGAAGACGGCGTGTTCCGATTCACGATTTGCCGGGCGTGTGCGCTTCAGGACCGCGACAACGTCGAACAGGTCGCTTCGATTTTCCACGAGGCAGATCGAGACCATCTCCTTACCTGCGATGTCTGTGGCGCTGTTGGCTGCTGGTCTGCCAGTACTCGTCGTCCAGCAGCAGAGACGTATCGGCTCGCGAGCGTTATTTCCTGGTCGGTGAGTATCAACGGCTTCGACGGGGCAACGCACTCTTGTAGTGAATGTAGCCCTATCCTGCCGGTCGACTGTGTGAAACGTCCCAACCGGACATACGACGATGAAGTGCCGCGTCTCGTCGAGCCTCCGTTTGACTCAGTTGGGAAGACAGCAGGCGATGCTCCCGCAGACAGTAAACAAACCTACCGTTGTTTATTCTGATTGTGAATTGGATATAATAAATTTAGAATGACATATCATATTGGTCGTTGAGAATGTAGCCTGGTACACCAAAGCAATCTGAATTTGCCTTCGCATTAATTAGATTACATATGTAGTTAGTAGAATCGCTGTAATTGCTTTGCCTGTAGACTAAGCCGCCTGAGTCGCCACCTTCAACTGAGATATCCGTTCTAACTAAATCCTCTATAGTGCAATCGTTGTCGGTTATCAGAGTTGCGTGATGCTCCTTTATTTCACCTTGTCCAGTACAGCTGCTCCGACCTCGCATATGAACAGTATGTTGATCGCCGCTAGCGTAGTTGTCCACAGCGTTTTCGGTCATGTATCCATATATTTTTCCTGTTGAATCCACAACATTTTTTGTTGGATCAATATCACCACTAATGTTAATTAGCGCGGCGTCATGTGTCTCTGTTTCAAACGCAACGTCACCAACAGTGGTTTCGAATTGACTACTGGGTTGGTAAACCATTGTATCAGACGTGGAACCGCCACACGCCTCACCTGTGTCAGACACGACGTGTCTTGCAGTGAGTATCTTTTTCGATCCTTTACGCTCTACAACAGTACACAAACTCCCAGTCTCCTCCACACCGTCTCTCTTAGGGTAATTAGTATCGCCTCCGATCTCAATACCTCCTTTCGCTTTCGAATAGGAACCCGTGTAACAAGATGCTGTTTGGACCCGCTCCCGCTCTTCTTTTTTTATCGGGATATCCGATGCCTTGTCTGGGAGGTCAACGCCAAGAGTTCTCGGTTGTTTATCCGGATCAATATGGAAAACAATTCCTTGCTTTTTCCGGTTTCCAATTTTTGTATCAGTCGGATAGATTGCGACACCATGGATTTCATCATTATCCAAGTTACGCTTCTTAACTCGTGAAACAACCTTCCGAATAGTGTCAACGTGGTTTTTCCAACGTTTATGCACCTTGCGCTTTTCGAGGATCTCGTCTCCTTTACGTGCAGTGACAATCTCCGTCTTAGGCTCGCTTGTTTGTGAAGATAGGTTATAAAATCCTATACCAGCGATTCCACTGAGATACTTGCGACGACTAGTTGGAGGGCTGCTTTCTACCACACATCTAATGTCATATCCAATACATAAAAGTATTTCCATTCGTATGCTTAAAGAGTTTAATACAGCAATTCTAGACCTGTATTGTAATGCAGAAGAACTATATTTATCCCGAATTATCAATATCTGTGAGGAGAATTGCAATTCTTAGTCTGGTTGTTTTACTTGCAATAACAGGATGCGTTGATATGTTAAGTGTGCCTGACCAGCCAACTACTGATGAAGACATATCGACTGATATGCAGACTACGAATTCCTCAGATAGCGAACCTATGGGGTTCCTACACATAACCGCCCCAGAAACGGTCCCTAAGAGTGAAGAGGTTGCTAATCATGAACAAGTTGAGTCACAGATCATTTCCGAAGGGCTACGCAAGATCGGGAATTCAACCGAATATAGGCAAAATCTCACGGAAAAACAGTATAACCGAACGCGTCAGGCACTTTCTAAACATGAGTATCATTCCTCCAGCGAACCAAATTTTACCTCAGGATGGTTTATTGAATATAATGGCAAAACATATAATATTAATATAGTTATATATGGAGAACTTGTCTGAACCGGACCAGGGTCTCATAAAACGATTCACACACCTCAGTAGCTTCCGGAAAGCCAGTATCTGAGAGAGGGAGGTTGTTACTGCTGTCCAGAAACGGTTAGAGAAGTCCTCTCAGTCAATATCAGAAAACCATGCTAACTGGTCTGTAACACGCTTTGAAGCGGATGGCTATGACACAACCCTTTCAGCGTATTGCTATCCCGTGAGACCGTCTTTGACCCCACCTCGCCAAGGACTTGAGCAGTATACCAATAACAGGGACGTAGACGCTTCGCTTGATACAGTACAGCTCCATGATGCGGTTGCTCGGATAAATCACGAACTCTGGTTAGCGTGCAGTGAAGACGGTCTAATCAACCAAACTAGGAAAGCCCGTGTCCGGGAACGAAAGGCACGGAGGAAAGAAGCAAGGACTGACGATACACTGCAGGGGACGCTGAAATACCTCAGTTTGCGAATATCGCAGATAACTACCGGCAATGGCGTTCAACTGCTTCCAATAGGAGTACTGATGTCAGCGTTGCTTCTCGGCTCCGCGAGTATTTATTGCTGGGCCGGAGAATGAATGTTCCACAGAGTCTGTATTACAGTATAGTTACGTTCACTACCTCACCACCATCGCCACCAAAGCCAAGAGTAATGAAGTTGGTTGCAGGAATTGAGACGTTCCTCGGCACTACGGCTATCGTCTTCTTGGGGTATGTATTGGGCACCCGTGAACAGGTCTGATACTCACTGTTCTCTCTATCTACAGCTGCTGCGCACTCTCATTTTGTGTTCCTCTGGCGGGTGAGAGGATGTCTCGAAATATGTCCTGCCGTCGTTCGGAAGACCTGTCGAAGCTAACCATCCCGAAGTTCGTCGAGTCCATCGCGACGACTCTTCGAGGGCAGCCTGACAGCGCCGATGTTGAAGCGGTCGTCCTCCGTGCGGTAGCCCGGCAATCGGACAGTATCGACCTCCCGGACGTACTCGAACTTCGCTCGCTTCTGGACGTCGACAGTGAGCAGGTAGACACGTTAGAGGAACGGGTCACGAGTATCATCAGCGCTATCGAAGCCGAACTCGCCGGTTGGGACCGCCGGGAGGTCACTGTATGAACGCAGCAGGAACGGCCACGTTGGGCGATTTCGGCGCTGGTGGCCCGCGCTCGGATGCGCTGATTGACACACAGAGCGCGGCACAGGAGGCCGCTGCGGGCGAATGGGAATTTCTCGCCGCTGGCAACGACACGATCGGCTGGCACATCCCCGACACCGGAGCCACAGTCCTGCTCAAACACAGTGACGCTGGCTGGACGCTCGAACGGGCGACCAAACTGGTCGGGACGCGGCGGTCACTCGATGCTGGGCTGGAGCTTGCCAGCTCGTACATGGCAGACAGACCGGAGGGAGCCTCGACATGGCGATGATTGAGCGTGAGCAGTGGCGTCGCGAGGAACGCCACCGAGTTGCGGCAGCACTGGCACGCGCCCGGTTCTGGCAGTCGGTTGCGCCACACAAAATCGGCTTCTGGGAGGCCGTCGACGAGACGCTGCTGGCTCACTACCCGGGCTGTCGGTACAAACGCAGGACGACACTCGATGACTTCCGAGAGGAGGATTCATGAGCGACACTCCTGACCCAATCCTCGACAAACTCCCTCCCGAGCGGTTGCTGGACGCCGACCATCTCCAGCCAATCGTCGCCGGCATCAACTGTATGCACTCAATGGAGACGGTCCAGCAGTATCTCGCATACGAAAACAAGCACCAGAACCGGACGCCGATCCAGTCTCGCCTCCGAGAGCGGGCACGCGAGATCCGTCGCGATGAATCGGATGCCGAGGAGCAAGCCATCGTGTGATTTCTGTGCCCCAGCGGGGTGAGGGGCGTCCCACAGAGGGCGCTCTGCCTACCGACTATGTGTGAAAACAAGACAGACGAGACGGCTGTACAGCAGTGCGACGACCTCGATATCGACCCTGATGCCGTGGATATCGGTGATGGACTGAAAACAGCCGAAGATGCGCCTGAAGTTGTTGTCGGCGGCGTTGACGCTAAAAAGGAGCGCGTGAAGGTGTATTCCCCGTCCGGTGAGCTGACGGTCAATCGCTGGGTGAGCATGGACCTGTTCAGCGTCCACTCCCCGAACGAGGACATCCAGACCGACGCCGACCGTGAAGCGTGGCTGAACGAGACACTGCCGAGGAAGGCCACGCATATCGACGGGAACGTGATCGCGGAATAATCGAGGAGCCGTATCACCCTCTCTTTCGCTCACACTCACGCTCACGGTTCCCGAGCGCAAGCGCTCGGGGGACACGCTCCACCTTAGACCGGCAGGCCGGTCCGGCGGTCCCGCTTCTGGAGGCAGGTAAGGCTCATCGCGATGAATCGGGTGGCAGGGAACGAGCCGCCGTGTATTTTCTGCGCCCCAACGGGCTGAGGGGCGTCCCACAGAGGGCGCGCCGCAAACCGATCATGAGTAAGAACAAGACGGACAAGACGGCTGCACAGCAGTACGACAACTACCCCGATCCCGACGCTATCGTTCACTTTGGCGATGTCTCGGAGGAACTGGTCGATTTAGTCGAGGAAACGCTGGAGACGTCTGAGTTCCTGTCGACCTCTCGCGACGACCTTCCCGAAACGACGCTGCTCGTTGAAGCGGTCGAAAATGAGTGACGACCACCTGTTCATCGTCGTTGAGGGCGTCGGGCCAGCAGATTTTCCCGAAAACGAGGCGAGTTCCAACAAGCAAGACGAGGCCGTTGCTCTCGCGAACGATATCCACGACCTGATTCGTGAGGAGTACGGCAAAGACGAGATCGAGGGCGTCATCCCGGTTGTCAATCCCGACGCACACGAGCAGATGCAGGCGACCGAACTCTGACAGGCGGCGAAACGGCAGTTTCTTTAGCCATGATGCTGGCTGCAACGCCTGCTCAGTAAGCGTGCCTACTACTCGCTCAAATGCGTAACAATAATTGAATATTTGGGAGAAACTGTCCAGAAGAGGACACGCCAGTAATTTAGTAAGATTTGAAACAAAACGTTCTGGCTACTGGCAATTCAGGAGTTCTGTTTTTCTTTCGCCCACTCAAGTGCGGGCTCAAACTCTTTGAATCCCTTCGTAAGTACATTATCAGCTTCATTTTTCTGGCTGATCGAGAGTCGTGCAATCCCATCAGCAACATAAGCTGTGAAGTCGACATCCGACTGTTCAGCTACATCGGTCCAATTGTCTTCGACATGGTCCAACACCTTGGAATCCATCTCTTCTACGCCACCGATGGTGACGACAACGCTCTCCATTTCTGGGTCACTGGCTGTCTCAACGTAGTGCTGCTCTGCCTTTTCCATATCGCCTGCTTCGATAGCTGCGGGCAGATCCTCAATCTTCCAGATTCCAACACCGTCGTCTTCTTCGTAATCAACGTATTCGGATACTGAAGTTGCCATCAAATTAACAATCTCTGGCATCGCATAAGAATCAATCCCACAGGTTCTCAAGAACGATACTGAGAGTACAGTCCCTCCTGAGCCCGTTTTAATATCCGTGGTCACCATATGTACAAACCTCCTGCATTGTGTCTCATTTTTCGGAGATGTTACAATAGACGGTTTGGCATTTTCGACCATTCCTACAGCCTGTTGTTTCCCG
>NZ_WPCB01000044.1:0-28874 GCF_009741785.1 Haloarcula sp. CBA1122 | reverse complement strand
CGCCCGCCCCAGTCTCGGCCGTTGATAGCGAGCGCCAGTCCGCCGCGGCGAACGCCGGCGTCGACGCGATGCCGAGCAGTGCCACGGTCGAGGCAACCGGACGGGAGGTCCGTCCAGCCGCCGACGCCGCTGGCCAGCCCGATGCTCAGCGCCGCGACGAGCAGGGCGACCGCGGCGGCCGAAACGAGGTCCAGCCGCCGACCCGAGACAGCAGCGACGGTCGCCGTCCCGAGGACGATTGCGGCGGCCGCCGGCAGTGCCGCCGCGCTACTGACCAGCGATAGCAGGCCGAACACGCCGACGAACAGCAGCCCGATGCCGGTGAGCGGGTCGGCGTCGGTGACGGCGACGGCGATAGCCGCGGCGGCGACGACGGCCGTGGACACGCCTGTCGCCAGGCCGGGCGAGACCGGAACGCCAGCGTATCCGGGCGCGTTGACGAACAGGACGGCGAGGTATCGAGCAGCGACCGCGACGGCCGCAGCGCCGACTGCCAGGTTCGCCAGCGAGTGGCTCCCGCCGTGCAGCAGCGGTCTGACTCGTTGTTGTAGCGCCGCCGTCATCGCTGGTCCTCCAGCCGTTCCGCGAGGTCGTTGCGGTCAGCGCGGACGAACGCCTCGAGCAGTTCGCCGAAGCCGCCGTAGATGTCGGTCCCGGGCTCGTCGGCCAGTCGGTCCGCGACGCCGGCCGCCGCGTGGCCGAGGTGGCGGTCATGGAAGTCCAGCCGAGCGATTGCGGCGTCCTCGCCGACGGCGGCTTCACGGCGGGCCAGATAGCCCGCGAACTCCAGCTCGTAGGTCAGCGCGTCGTGGTTGTCCCGCTCGTCCTGGTCGATTTCGAGGCCGTAGTGGCTGTAGGCCCGCGAGAGGTCGAGGTTCACGTCGTTCCAGGAGTGGTCCGGCCGGTATTTGGACTCGTACAGCGGGACCGGCGGCCCCTCCGCCTCCAGCGAGCCGTCGGTCCGGTCCGTGTACTCGCTGTAACCGAGTTCGAAGATGTCATTGTAGCGGGCCGCGAGCGTCTCGTAGTCGTCGTCGGTGGTGAGCGACGGGACGGACACGGCAAGGCCCGTCCGGTCGAGACACGCTCGCAAATCGGCTGCTAGCGTCCCGTCGGCCGCCGCGCTGTGGAACGACTCCTCGGGGTACTCGAACGCCTTGGCGAGCGTGGCGTACACCGCACCCCGGGCGGCGGCGTCCTCGTCGAGGTCGTCCATGGGGTCGGTTGGCGTGGTCGCCATCACTCGGCCCCCCGCGTGCGGTAGATGCCGAAGCTGGTGACGCCGACGACGGCGACGATGGCGATGCCGGCGACGGTCCACAGCAGCGTCTCGTAGGGCGGGCCCTGCGGGCCGCCGCTGAACGGGTAGTAGTGCCACTCGCTGACCGCTTTCTGGCCGGACCGCTCGCCGTTAGAGCCGTTCCAGACGGCGAAGGCCACGTCGAGGTCGCCGTCGGTCCGCAGGTCGGTCCGGTTCTCGCTCGGCGCGTCAAGCTGGCGCGAGTACACCACCGTCCAGGTGGCGTTGCCGCCGGTGCCGCTGTGACTCGCGTTCGCCTGGACGGTCGGGTTCTCGAACGGCGTGGTCGAGCCAGCGCCGCCGGCCAGCAGTTCCTGGGTTCCGGTCGCTCCGCTCCAGTACCAGACGTTGACCCGGTTGTCCGGGCCGCCCATCGCTATCGGCGGCCGGGAGCTCGTGTTCGTCGGGAACTGGACCGCGACCGCGTCGGCGAACTCCCGCGTGGCGTTGGCGTTCATGTCCCGAGTCGCGTCGTGCCACTCCAGGCGGACGTACAGTCGCTCATCAGTGCGAGCCGCCTGCACGTCGACTGTCTCGACGGACGTGTCGTCGGCGTTCGGGACGCTACTCGGGGCGCTCGCAAGCGGTACGTCCGAGGCCGGGACTTCTTCCCAGCCGTCGGCGTTCGGTTCGGCGAGGTCGGCCGTCGATACCTCGGAAACCGGGATTTCGTGTGCTGGCCGGGCGCTCACCATCGGCGCGGCCACCGTCGAGACGACGATGAGCGCCGAAAGCACCGCCGTGAGTGTGAGCGTGCGTCGGTGGTCAGTCATCGTTGACCACCCCCTGAGCACGCTCAGGGGCGGCCAACTGGGACCGCTCGCGGGCATCGCCCGCTCGCGTTTCCGAGCCGCGTAGCGGCTCGCTACTCATCTTCGAACACCTCCAGTCGGTACTGTTTGGCCGGGTTCTTGTCCTGAAGCAGTTCCATGAGCTCGCTGTCACCACCCTGTCGGACGCGCTGCCGGTGTGCGTCGATAGTGTCCAGCGCCTCGTCGACGCCGTCGCCGAACAGCTCTCGGAGGTACTGGCGTGGGATACGGTCGATGTCAACAGTCTCCCCGTCCTCCGTGTGCTGCCCGGGGGCAAAGGGCGGGATGTAGTAGACGTTCGGCTGCGTGCGGAACTCCGGATGGAGCGGCAGGGCCACTTCGTACTCATTGACGAGCTTGTGGATCGGACCCTCCTCGTCGTCGAGGAAGCCGACCAGCCGGAGCTGGGGCGGGCACTCCTCGGCACAGGCCGGGGCGAACGTCTCCCCGTCGGGGCCTTCCCCTTCGATGCGGGGGTAACAGAAGATGCACTTCTCGGATTTCTTCGAGACAGTGTTGTAGTACACCTTCTTGTACGGACACCCCTCGACGCAGTAGCGGTAGCCCCGACAGCGGTCCTGGTCGACGAGAACGATGCCGTCTTCCTGGCGCTTGTACAGCGCCGAGCGCGGGCAGGCCTCGACACAGGAGGGGTGGGTGCAGTGGTTGCAGATGCGCGGGAGGTAGAAGTAGTAGCTGTTGGGGTACTCGCCGGCCCCCTGGTCCTCGTCCCAGTTCGGTCCCCACTCCGCGCCGTCGCGGGGCCGCAGCGGCTCGTCGCTGCCCTCGTACATGATCTCCTCGTGGTTGAATTCCCAGGCGCGGCCGTAGTCCTCTTCGTCGGGAATCTCGCCGGGCTGGCGTTCCTTGTGCTCGCCGGATTTCCATCCGCCGCCGGAGTCCTCCCAGCCGCGGGGGTAGCCCTCGCCGGGCTTGGTCTCGACGTTGTTCCAGTACATGTACTCGCTGCCGCCGTCCTCCGTCCAGAGGTTCTTGCAGGCGATCGTACACGTCTGGCAGCCGATGCACTTGTTCAGGTCCATCACCATCGCGACCTGGTGGTCGACGCCGTCAGCGACGTTGACCAGCGTGTCCTCTTCGCCTTGGTCGTCCTGTTGGTCGGTACTCATTCGGTGTCACCTCCGCTCGGTCGGACATCGACACGCACGTCGCTGTTGACCCCGGTCGGCCCCCAGTAGTTCGGGAAGAAGTGCAGGTGTTCCCCGGTGTCTTCCGGGTACTGGACCAACTGCGTCGGCTTCATGTACATCGGGACGAGCGTGTTGAAGTTGTCCCGGTCGGGGTACTGGAACTTCTCCCAGGAGAAGAAGTGCCGGACGGTCCCCGGTTCGCTGGAGGGGTAGATCTTCGCTTGCACCTCTACCGCGCCAAGGTCGTTGTACACCTCCACGGTGTCGCCGTCCTCGATGCCCCGCTCTTCGGCGTCCTCGGGGTTGATGTACACCACCGGCTCCCCCCGCTGGAGCCTGAGCATCTTGGGGTCGTCGCGCCACGTCGAGTGGATGGACCAGCGACCGTGAGGCGTGTTGTACGACAGCGGGTAGTCCCCGCCAGTGTTCTCCGGCCCCTCCTTGTGGGTCGGGAGTTCCTCGCCGAGTTCGAGATACCAGTCGTGGTCGATGTAGTACTGCTGGCGGCCGGTGAAGGTCGGCCAGGGGTTCTTGTCGTGGACGTAGTCCTGCCACGGGACGTAGGCCTCGCCATCCTTGATGTCCGAACTCCAGTGGTCGCCAGCCTCGAGGAACCGCTGTGGCTGCTCGTCGATGTCGTCGAAGGTTATCTGCTCGTCGCTACCCTCGGGGTTGGTCTCCTCGGAGTGTTCGAGGATGAACTCCGCCGCGGCTTTGTCTTCGACGAGCCCTTCTTCCTCGCCGGTCTCCCAGTCGCGGACGTAGTCGTCGTAGATGGTCGTGAGATCGATGGTCCGGTCGAACTTGCGGTCCTCGATCGGCTCGACACCGCGTTCCTGGGCGCGCTCTTGTATCTTCTCGGCGAGCAGGCGGAATATCTCCCAGTCGGTCTTGGCCTCGCCGAGCGGTTCGACGGCCGGCGTGAACGGGTGCACGTAGGTGTGCATGTCCGTCTCCGAGAGATCGTACTTCTCGTAGTGGCTGGCCGCCGGCAGGACGATGTCGGAGTACATCGCCGTCGAGTCCATCCGGAAGTTGATGTCGACGACGAGATCGAGTTTGGGCCAGAGCTGTTCTTCGAGGGCGACGTTGCCCTTGGCCTGGTTGAAGTAGTTCCCGCGCCAGACGAACATCGTGGACGGGTCCGGTCGGTTCCCGTCGTCCCGTTCCTCGGGGTAGACCGGCATCCATCCCTTGTCGATGGACTCGCGTATCTTCTCTGCGGTGTCCGGATCAGTGTTGTCGAGGATGCCCGCGTGGAAGTAGGTCCACAGCGTCGTCGGCACGCCGCGGACGTTTCCGGTCGGGAACGAGAGCACCTTCCAGCCGTGGAACGACCAGATCTTCTCCTGGCCCACGTAGTGGTCCAGTCCGGTGCCGGGGTCGCCGAGATTGCCCGTCAGCGTCACGAGCAACTGGATGGCGCGGTTGCCCAGGTCGTTGTGGTACCAATCGTTGACGCCCTTGCCGTGGATGATTTTCGCGGCGTCGGCCTCGGCGAACTCGCGGGCGACCCGCTGGTAGGTGTTCGTCCCAACGCCGGTCTCTTCGTGGACAACGTCCGGCGTGTACTGACTGAGTTCGTCACTGAGGTTCTCCCAGACCGACCGGACCGCGACGCTGCCCTCGTCGGTGTCGACACTACGCTCGACCGAGAGCTGCGGGTCGAAGTCGAGTTCGATACTTAACGAGTAGTCCTTCTGGCCGTCCCGCTCGCCGAGCGAACCGGGTGCACGACGGAGGTTGCCGTCGGCGTCGACCATGACGAACACCTTGTCCGGGTCGTCGGCGTCCTCGGCGAGGCCGACCTCGCTCGCCCGGAGGAACTTGCCGGTGTCCTCCCGGACGAGCAGCGGCATGTCGGTCTGCTCTTTGAGGTGTTCCTCGTCGTGCAGCCCCTCGTCGACGATGGTCTGGGCCATGCCCAGCGCGAGCGCGGTGTCGCTGCCGCCGTGGGGCGAGAGCCACTCGTCGGTGTGGATGGCCGTCTGGGAGTAGTCGGTGAAGATACCGACCCGCTTTGCGCCCTCGTAGCCGGCGTCGAGGAAGTACTTCGCGTCGGGGATGCGCGTGACGTTGATGTTCGACCCCCAGGCGATGATGTAGTCAGAGTTGTGCCAGTCGGCGGATTCGGCGTTGTCCGTCTGGGTGCCCCAGGTGATCGGCTGTCCCGGGGGGAGGTCCGAGTACCAGTCGTAGAAGCTATGCGAGACGCCGCCCAGCAGATTGACGAGGCGGGAGCCGGAGGCGAACGACACCGGGCTCATCGCCGGAATCGGTGTGAACCCGGAGATGGCGTCGTACCGGCCCGCCTGCACCTCGTCGATGACGTGGTCGGCGATTTCGGTCAGCGCCTCGTCCCAGCTAATCCGCTCCCACTGGCCCTCGCCGCGCTCGCCGGTGCGGCGCAAGGGGTGGAGCACGCGCTGGTCGGCGTTGACGTAGTCCGTGTAACAGGCCCCTTTCTGGCACCCGCGCGGGTTCGGGTCGGGGAGGCTTTCGTCGAACGTCGGGTAGTCGCCGGCCTGTTCCTCGCGCCAGACCTGGCCGTCCTTGACGTAGACGTTCCACGAACAGGAGCCGGTGCAGTTGACGCTGTGGGTCGAGCGGGCGACGGAGTCCCAGTCCCACTCGTCGCGGTAGAGGTCCTCCCAGTCCCGATACGGATACGACCCGATGGGGTCGTCGACCGCTTCGAGGCCGTCCATGCCGTCGTCGGCGAAGGACAGCCCCGTCGCGCCAAGCAGCGACGCGGCTCCGAGACCGCGCACGAAGTCGCGGCGACTGATTCCCGCACTGTCCGTTTCGTCGTCAGTCAGGTCGTTTCTACTCATTGGTGATGAACACTGTCGCAGTCGCGCAGGCAGCCCCGACGATAGCCAGCGCGATGCCGGTCGGCGTGCTGCCGCCGACTTCGAGGCCGGCGGCGACCAGTACGAGGCCGACCAGCTTGCTCGTCGTATCCAGCAGGCGATACTGCCGCGCAGTCAGTTTGATGCTCGCAGTCATCCGTTCTCCTCCGATTCGGTGCTAGCCGTTCTCTCGTCTACTGCACCACCGTCAGCGGCTACGTCGCCCTCCTGTGACGGCGTGGGCTCGCCGTCCCGCAACAGCAGGTACGTGATGCCGCCGAAGACGGGTGGGACGACGAGCAGCGCCGCCGTCAGGATGGGGTTGACCACGTTCGTCGTCGTTCCGAGCACCTGGTCCGCGAGGATGTTGTTCATCCCCGCAATCGAGGCAATCATGATGAACGCGACGGCGGCCACGCCAACACCGGTCTGCCAGGCCCGGTCCAGCGGGTCCGCGGTGAAGTGGGTCGGCTCCGTCCGGTCGATGAACGGCCAGAGGGCGACCGCGGCAAACACCAGACCCGGGAGGACGATGCCGCCGATGAACTCCCCGTTGATGTGGGCCGGGCCGACGTTGAAGCTGATCTGTGGCAGGAGCTTCAGGAAGCCGTACACCCACATCAGGAACCAGTCCGGCATGATGAGTTCCGGCGTGGCCGCGGGGTCGTTCGGGCCGTACTCAGCGACGTTGTGGACCGGGAGCAGGCCCGCAAGTGCCGACAGCGTCGCTGCGGTGACGAAGAACACCACCGCGGAGACGGCGGCCTGGTTCGGGAACGCCGGCAGGCCGATGATGATGTCGTCGTCCTCCTCGTCGACGGACTGACGGCCGCCGGTCACGTCGCCGTCCCGCGGGGCCTCGGTGTGTTTCTGCCTGATGAGGATGGCCATGTGGACGGCTAAGCCCACGGCGATAGCCGCCGGTATCACGAGAACGTGCAGGAAGTACAGCCGCGGGATGGTGGCGCTGCTGGGGAACTCACCCCCGAACACCACTTGGCCGAGGAAATCACCTAACAGGGGTATGGATATCGTGAGGTTGTAACCGATACTCGTCGCTGTGGCGGCGAACTCGTCGAACGGCAGCGCGTAGCCGGTGTAGGCCGCCCCCATCGAAAGAGCCGCTAAACCGGTCCCGACGATCCAGTTTGGCTCCCGGGGGTTGCGGTACGCACCGGTGAAAAACACCCGTAACATGTGCAACCCGATGGAGGCGACAAAGAGGTGCGCCGCCCAGTGGTGGAGCCGGCGGATGAACATCCCGAAGGGCACGTCGTAGGTGATGTGCAACACCGAGACGAACGCTTCGGGCATCTCCTCGCCCTGGAACTTCTGGACACTGCCGTCGTACTCCACGTCGGAGGTCGAGGGCTCGAAGAAGAACCCGAGGAAGACCCCCGACAGGATCAGGAGGAGGAAACAGAACAGCGCCACCTCGCCCAGCAGGAACGAGTCCTCGGCCGGGAACGCCTTGCCGAGGAACGTCTGGCCGTTCTCCAGGTCGAGGCGCGTGTCGAACCAGTCGTAGACGGCTTTGGCGCGGGACATTATCCACCTCCGGGGCCGACTGGCCCCTCAAAGTCCCCGGTGGCGACGAGGAACCCGTCGCTGGTCACCGTGATCGGAAGCTGTGGGAGCGGTCGCCCCGGCGGGCCGCCACTGACCGCCGCCCCTTCCAGGACGTTGAACTTCCCGAAGTGACAGGGGCAGACGACCAGGTCGTCCTCCCGGTCCGACACCATACAGCCGGCGTGGGTACACACTTTCGAGAAGGCAGCGTACCCGCTGACGGTGAACCCTTCTGCGATGTCGCTGCCGTAGTCGGACTCGGCGTAGCGTACCAGTAGCGTCGGGGCATCCTCGATGCCGGGCCGGGGCTCCGGGAAGACCGTTATGTGTTCGCCTTCGGAGAGTCGCTCCTCGGTGATGCGCTCGCCCTCGCTGTCGACGAGGTGGATGCCGTCGGAGTACACCGGTCCCTTGTACCCCCGCTCGAACACCTGCGTGGTGCTGGCAAGCGGCGCGGTGAGGCTGGCGACGGCAGTCAGGCCGCCGACGGTCGCGAGGAACTTCGCGAAGTCCCTGCGACGGAGTTCCGCGCGGGCGTCCCCGTACAGCGTCGGGGACGTACCGGTGGCCCCCTCACACGAGCAGTCATCGCCCTGTTCCTCGTCGTCGTCATCGGGTTTCGGATAGTCTATCATTCGTGCCCCCTGATCTCGGCGACTTCGACGTGTGGCATGAACCAGGCGTAGTACGCGACCGTCGAGAGCGCGAGCGAGAGGAACATCCCGGTCGCGTACAGCCCGAAGTACTGGGTGCGGGCGAGCGTGAGGTACTCGCCGGTGAACAGCGCCGCGAAGACGATAGACAGGACCGTCAGCCCGCTCATGGCGACGAGTCCCTCTATGGCGTCCGAGGCGTCGTGGTACTCGACGACCCAGCGGTGCTCCGTGTTGAGCCACGGTAACGAGACGGTCCCGCCGTCGGTGACCGGCTCGGCGTCGTCAGGCGGCCGGACCGCCCTGTTCATGAACTGGTGGGCGGCCGTCAGCACGCCCACGAGACCGAACAGGGCGACCCAGACGACGACACCGACCTGGCTCGGTGACAGCTTGTTCGGCGTCTCTACTGGGCTTTCGAGCGGCCGGATGTCGCTGACGCTCTCGTCGATAGCGATTTCTTCCGACGGTGGCTCGCCGTGTAAAGCGACGTACCACATCGGCAGCAACACCGCTGTTATCAACAGACCGATGAGTATCGTGTTGCGTCTCATAATCTTGTGTTATCTCGGTTCGCCAGCGATTCGAACGGCTGCGCTGTGTCGCTGTGTTCGGGGTTTGTCCCAGAACCCGGATGAACTGCCAGCCCGACATCTTAGGCCCATTATATGGCGGTTTTTTATACGAACATGTTCGCCTGCCCTTTCTTATGGAGGCCGGCCCATCTACCGTGTATGTCGGGCCGAATGCTCGCCGAGGTCGAAGTGTTCGGTCCTCGGTCCTGTCAAGTACAGCCACACGCTGACGAGGAGTGGTCAGTGTCGTCGGTCTCTCGGAGCGCAACGAGTGGCGATGCCGACCGCGTTCTCGAAGAGTTCACGCTCAAGGGCGGTGATGACCACCCGGGAGCGCTACAGAGCGAACTCCCGAATGTGGACCATGTCTTCGCTTACGACCAGCGACACGTCTTCCAGTTGTCCCGGGCGGCCGAACAGGGTTGTGTCTGTGAACGTATCGAAGCGGCCGGCTGTGTCGTCCAGAAGTTCACGGCGGATACCGAATCCATCGTTGTCACGTTTCTCGTCGACGATATGCCGACTCTGCGGGATATCGTTGCCGACCTCCAGTCGGAAGGCGAGACCGTCAAACTACGGCGGCTACTCGAAGACACGTCCACGGAGACGGATCAGCCGGTCGTGCTCGACCGCGCGAAACTGACCAATCGCCAGCGCGAGGTGCTGGGCCAGGCCCACCAGATGGGGTACTTCGAGCATCCGCGCGATGCGACTGCCGGCGACGTGGCCGAAGCGCTTGACATCTCCACCTCGACGTTCACCGAACATCTCGCCGCCGCCCAGCGGAAACTCCTCGACGACCTGCTTGACTCCCGCTGAGTGGGACCGCTCCGCTTCATGTCAGCGATACAGAGGCATTTCACAGCAGTTATTCCAGCCGGCACGCGAGGTGCCACCGCCGCCAATGACACAGGAACTTGGTCCCCTCGCTCGAACACTGTCGGTCCCGTACTACGAAGACGCCCTCCCAGCGCACGACCAGTTTCACGCCAAGCGAGTCCGAGACGTCGCGCTTCGGCTCGCGGGGCACTGCGACGGCTCGGTCGACCGGGATGTCCTTGCCGCGTCGGCGTGGCTCCACGATATCGGTCGGCCCCGGGAGCGGGCCGGTGAAATCGATGACCACGACGAATGGGCCACGGCGGAAGCCGCGCAACTACTCGCGGCCGAAGACGTGAAGCCCGACCGAATCGACCGTGTCAAACACTGTATCCGAGCACACAGTATCCGCGCGAGTTCTCCGGAGCCGAGAACGCTGGAGGCGAAACTCCTCTTCGATGCGGACAAACTGGACGCTGCCGGGGCACGCGGACTCGTCCGACTGGCCTGTATCGTCGGCGAGCGATCTGGGCGGACGGGTAAGAAATACGCTGTCATCGATGACACGTCAGATACTGACCTCGAATCGTCGGATCATCCGGATATCACGCTGCTTCGGGAATGGGCCCGAGAACGTCTAGATATGCTGTACACCCACCCCGGCCGCCGTCTCGGTCGGACTCGTCGGGAATTCATGGACGAGTTTTTCACTCGATTCGACGGTGAAATCGGGGGTACGCGGGAGTGGTAAGCGGCGTCCGGTCGTGGCCGATAGACCCTCGACCGGCGGAGCCCGAATCCGACCGCATTGATGTCGACTGACGCTGCAGCGGTTTCGGCTGGGAACTCCATCTCTGAGGCACGGAACCCTTTACCCTCGCCCCGGCGACACTGCATCTATGACCGAGTTCGACGCCGAGAAGTTCGACGAGAAGTACGTCCACTACTTCGAGGAGCTCGAAACGGCGTATTCGAACGCGTACCAGGAGCTACACGGGCAGTACGATTCCGAGGTCCTTCGCGGGATCGACCGGCAGATTCTCAGCGAGAGCGAGCCGGTGTACGAGGGGGACGGGACGTTCAGCATCCGGCTGCCCGACGACACTGCGGCGCGTGCACAGTCTCTCCCGGGCGACGAAGCGACGTTCGACACAGTGCTGTCGGCGTTCACCGACGCCATCGAGCGCGAGCTCTGTCGGCTGTTCGAGTTCGAGTAACCCCGAGTTCTGCCCGACGGATCGCTCGATAGCGGGCGTGCACAGCCTGTCTGTCACCCCTTCCAGCAGTGCTCGGCCCGACGGATCGAAAACACCAGAATCAATGCAGTTCCGGTGCTAGCTGAACCAATTATACTAATGGCGACCGATTCAGATCTTCACTGTCTCTTTACGGCTTCCGTCGAGGAGCAGAACGACTCGTACGTGGTCGAGATTCCGAAACAAGAAGTCGAACTGGGAACGCTGGCCCCCGGGACGCTGTACCGGATTGCACTGTTCCAGTCGGCGGCTTCGGCACCCACCCCCCAGTCACAGTCTCATTCCAGTCCCGAGCCTCGGTCTAATTCTCAATCGGAGCCCGAGCCTCAGTCCAATTCTCAATCCAAGTCTGAGACCCAGTCCGATTCCCGGTCCGACGGGCGGAGCAGGGAACCGGAGTTCGCACCGTCGTCCCCGCCAGTTGCCGAGGGTGAAACGCGCGTGGTCGAGATCGAAAACATCGGCGACAAAGGCGACGGGGTCGCGCGTATCGACGGCGGGTACGTCGTCATCGTCTCTGACGCAGATGTCGGGGAGCGTCTCCGCGTCGAGATGGATCAGGTCCGCGAGAACGTGGCCTTCGCGGAGGTCGTCGAACGCCTGCCGTACTACGAGTAAGCCGCTGACCTCTCGGCCCCAGACCTGGCTTGGCGCGGTGCCGGGGCCGCCGTCCGACCGCCGGTCACCGGCCAAACAGCCGAGGGTATATTTCTCCGCCGACTGTCGTTTCGGGTATGGGACACGACCATGACGAGGCAGCCAGCGACAGCGAGGCGGGCCACGAACACGCAGAGCACGGCCATGACAGTGACCACGACCACAGTCATGGAGAGCACGACTACGACGCCCACGACGACCATCACGCCCACGACGCCGAAGGGGTTGAAATAGGGGTCCTCACGGTCTCGACCTCGCGAACGCTGGACGACGACCCTGCCGGCGACATCATCGCCGCGGCCTGCGAGGACGCGGGCCACGAAATCGCCGAGCGCCGCCTCGTCGCGGACGAGATGGACGCTATCGAAGACGCTGTCGCCGCCCTGCTAGATGACGGCGTCGACGTGGTTCTGACGACCGGCGGGACCGGCCTCACGCCCGACGACGTGACCGTCGACGCCATCGAACCGTTGTTCGACCGGCCGGTTCCCGGCTTCGGGGAACTGTTCCGCTGGCTCTCCTACGAGGAAGTCGGGGCGATGGCGATGGCCTCGCGGGCGACCGCCGGCGTCGTCGACGACCGGCTGGTGTTTTGCCTGCCCGGGAGCGAGAACGCTGCCCGAACGGGCGCGGAGAAACTCGTCGCGCCAGCCGTGGGTCACCTGCTCGGCCTCGTCCGTCGATAACGCGGCCCCGCACGGTTCCGCCGGTACGCGGACCCGCACCCGCACGGTTTTGGGCCGGCGTCGGCTACAGGGAGGCATGCCCGAGGAGTTCACGCACGTCGACGAGGACGGGGACGCACAGATGGTGGATGTGGGAGACAAGGCCGAGAGCCAGCGCCGCGCGGTCGCACGCGGACAGATTCGGCTCACCGAGTCCACGCTGGCGGCTATCGACGCCGACGAGGTGGAGAAAGGCGACGTGCTGACGACGGCCCGCATCGGTGCGATTCAGGCGGTCAAGCACACCTGGGAGACGGTGCCGATGTGCCACCAGATTCCCATCACGAACGTCGAAGTCGAGTTCACCGTCGGCGACGCGGCCGTCGAAATCACCGTTGCCGTCGAGACGGTCGGCAAGACCGGCTGCGAGATGGAGGCGCTGGAGGGCGTGACGACCGGCCTCAACGTCGTGTGGGACATGGTGAAGGCAAACGAGAAAGACGAGGACGGCGAGTACCCCGCGACGGCCATCGAAGACATCCGCGTGGTCGAGAAGACCGTCGACCGGTGAGCACGGCTACTGGCGACGGATTCGGGGCTGCCATGAAAAAGGTCTATCTACGTCGCCCCGTTACCGGTGTGCATGCAAGTCCTCGGTATCGTCGGCCACTCCGAGTCGGGGAAGACCACGCTGGTCGAGCGGCTGACCCAGCGGCTCTCCGGGTCCGGACGCGTCGCGACGGTCAAACACTGCACGCACGCCCCGGACGTCGACACGGACGGAAAAGACACGGCTCGCCACCGCGACGCCGGCGCGGCCGAGACGGTCGCGCTCACCGACGACGGCGAGTGGTACGCGACGGGCGAATCCCGAACGCTCGATGAGACGCTGGACGCGCTCGCGCCCGATTACGACTACGCACTTGTCGAGGGATATTCGGACGCGAGCATCCCGAAGGTCGTTCTGGACGACCGCGAGGTCGCCGACCCCGTCGTGCATCGCGCACCCCACGGCGCGGACGCCGATCTCGACGACATCGTCGCGGCGATGGAGGAACGGGACCCCTACATCACGCTGGAGACGCTCGTAGCGGACGTAAAGCGGGATCCGGACGAAGTCTACTCCGGCGCAATTGCGACCTTCACCGGGCGCGTCCGCGCACAGGAGGGACCGGAGGACCAGCCGACGGAACTGCTTGAGTTCGAGCGCTACGACGAGGTCGCCACAGAGAAGATGGCCGCGCTCCGGCGGGACCTCGAAGCGCGGGACGGCGTCTACGCGGTTCGCCTGCACCACAAGACCGGGGTAGTCGACGCTGGCGAGGACATCGTCTTCGTCGTCATCCTGGCCGGCCACCGGGGCGAGGCGTTCCGTGCTGTCGAAGACGGCATCAACCGTCTCAAGGAGGAGGTGCCGCTGTTCAAGAAAGAGGTCACCGTCGACGAGGAGTTCTGGGCGCACGAGCGGTAAGTCAGCGGCGCGATTTTTACAACGCCGACCGTTATCGCCACGGTGTCGCCCGCAGCGCATGGACTATCAGCAGCGTCCCGAGCGCGACGCTCAGCAGGACCACTGCCACGGGAAGCGCCGCGTCCAGTCCGTCCGAGATGAACGAGGCCCAAATCTGGACCGGCAGCGTCCGCGGGTAGTACGCCAGCATCATCGTCGCGCCGAACTCGCCCATCGCGCGGGCGAAGGTCAGTACGAGGCCGGCGAGCAGGCCGGGCTTTGCGAGCGGCACCGTCACCGAGCGCATCGTCCCGACCCAGTCACGGCCCAGCGACCGTGACGCTTCTTCGAGGTGGTCGTCGATGCCGTCGAAGGCGGCCTTGGCGGTGACGACGAAGAACGGCGACGCGACGAACGTCTGGGCGGCGACGACGCCCAGCAGCGACCGGGTCAGCGCCAGGTCGGTAAGGCCGCCGAATCCATTCGGGCCGACGACGGTCAACAGCAACATCCCGCTGACGATCGGTGGGAGGACGAGCGGCAGGACGACGACCCCCATCGCGGCGGTCGCCAGCATGCCAGTGTTCTTCGAGAGCCAGTAGGCCAACGGCAGGCCGAACACGACGGCGATGGTGGTACTGCCGAGCGCGGCGACGAGCGACGTGATTGCGGCGTTGATGACGTACGTCTCGGTCAGACTCGTCAGTAGCGCTGTCGGGGAGTACGTGAGCACGAGCACCATCACCGGGACGACGAAATACAGGAGCAGCACCGCTCCCAGGACGGGCACGAGTTCGCGCACGCCGACCGCGTGGCCGGCTCTGGTCTCACCGCGTGACAGTACTCGGGACATCTCCCACTAGTCGAGGATACGCCTGACGGACGGTAAATCCGTGTGGTGCGAGCCAGTCGCCGGACAGGACTGTTTCGAAGGCTGTACGCGTCGCTTCTTGCTCGTCACGGCGGACGGCTCCGTACTCGATTGGGTTGCCGGCGACTGCCGTGCCGTTTGGCAGTTCGTAGCTGGTGGTCCGATACCGCTCCGCGTGTGCGGGGTCGCCGAGGTGTATCTCCGGGGGGAACTCCCGAAACGGGTAGTCCCGCTCCATTGCCATGCTCCGGTAGACGAACGCGGCGTTGACGGCTCCCGTCTCGAACTGTGCGAGCAGTTGCGTTTCCGGATAGGTCTGGTCCGGCGAGAGAACCGCCTCAGCTAGGCCGGGTTCGTCGTAGTAGTCGGCTGCGAGGGCCAGCACGAACAGGGTCCGGTAGCCAAGCGGGTCGAGCGTCGGGTCGGTGCGGCCCAGTGAGACACTGTCCCCCCGGAGCGGGGCGTACCACGGGTCCGCCTCCGCGACGCGCGTCCCGCCGCCCGTCTGAGGGTTGTACGCCAACACCATCTCGTTGCTGGCGACCACAGCGTGCCAGGCGGTGTCCATGACCCGGTCGAACAGGGTCGGATCCGCCAGCGCGACGATAGCCGGGTCGCGCTTCCCGTCGGCGACCAGACGCGCGGCCTGAACAGAGCCGCGGGCTTCGACAGCGACCTCCACGTCTGTTTGGGTTTGTAGCGTCTCACTGGCCGCCTTTTGTAAACTCCCCGCGACCAGCACGTCCACCCGCTCCCGACCGAACGACCCACAGCCTGCCGTCGCGGCGATACCACTCCCCAGCGCCGTGAGTACTGCGCGGCGGGTCCGGCGGGCCATTGTTCGTCTATTTCCTGTTCGCGTACATCGGTGTTGGGGTCGGTCCCAGTATTGACAGGGTCTCTTTACCGCGACCGATCACCGCAGCTTTATAACCAAGTAGTATAACCTAGTGATTATGACGCAGCTAGCAGCGGCCCGGAACGGAACCGTCACCGAGGCGATGGCGCGAGTCGCAGAGCGCGAAGGTGTCGAACCGGAGTTCGTCCGGCAGCAAGTCGCCGACGGACAGGCGGTGATTCCCGCAAACGTCGGTCACGACTCACTGGACCCGATGATTATCGGCCGGGAGTTTGCGACGAAGGTCAACGCAAACATCGGCAACAGCGAGGAGACGAGCGACATCGAGGGCGAACTGGAGAAGCTCCACACCGCTGTCCACTATGGCGCGGACACGGTGATGGACCTCTCGACAGGGAATAACCTCGACGAGATACGGTCGGCCAACGTCCGACATTCGCCGGTCCCCATCGGAACAGTTCCCATCTACGAGGCGGTCAAGCGCGCCAGCGACCCGAGCGAGATTACCCACGAACTGCTGCTCGACGTCATCGAGAAGCAGGCGAAGCAGGGCGTCGACTACATGACCATCCACGCCGGCGTCCGGATGGAACACCTGCCGCTGACCGACGGCCGGAAGACGGGCATCGTCTCCCGGGGCGGCTCTATCCTCGCCCAGTGGATCGAGGAGAACGGCATGGAGAACCCGCTGTACACGAAATTCGAGGCCATCTGCGAGATATTCCGCGAGCACGACGTGACCTTCAGCCTCGGCGATGGCCTCCGGCCGGGCTGTCTCGCCGACGCCGGCGACGACGCGCAGTTCGCCGAACTGGACACGCTCGGGGAACTCACGCGGACCGCCTGGGAGCACGACGTGCAGGTGATGGTCGAAGGGCCGGGCCACGTCCCGATGGATCAGGTCGCCGAGCAAGTCGAACGTCAGCAGGAGGTCTGTGACGGCGCGCCCTTCTACGTCCTCGGCCCGCTCGTGACCGACGTTGCGCCGGGATACGACCACATCACGAGCGCCATCGGCGCGACGGAGGCGGGCCGTGCTGGTGCGGCGATGCTCTGCTACGTCACGCCCAAAGAGCATCTCGGCCTCCCGGAGCAGTCCGACGTGCGGGACGGGCTTGCGGCCTATCGCATCGCCGCCCACGCCGCCGACGTGGCAAACGGGCGCGAGGGGGCGCGGGACTGGGACGACGCGCTCTCTGAAGCCCGGTACGCCTTCGACTGGCGCGAACAGTTCGACCTGGCGTTAGACCCCGACCGCGCCCGCGAGTACCACGACCAGACGCTCCCCGGTGACAACTACAAAGAGGCGCGCTTTTGCTCGATGTGCGGCGTTGAGTTCTGTTCGATGCGGATCGACCAGGACGCGCGAGAAGACGGCGAGATGGAGACGATTGAGGCTGACGCTGACGACCGGACTGCTCTCGAAGAGTCGTCAGCGGCGGAGGTAAACCGGCCGCCCGTCGGTACTCACGACGAGGCCGATATCCCCGGCCCTGACGCCGATATGCCCGCTGATACAGAGGGGAGTGCCGACGATTAGCACGGCGATAGTTCTTTATAATCGGTGTTCGTTTATTGAAATGATGCAAAAGAAAGTCATCGCCCTTGTCGCGGTCATGGCACTTGCCCTCGCGTACTACGTCAAGCGGTAAGGCTGCGCGAATCGACTGTATCGCCCTCTGAATCTACTGTCGGCCGCCCTGCCTACTGGTCCTCAACGGCGTCGTATGGGGTGGGGTATCCCGATGGCCGGCAGTATTCTCTCGGTCTCTGCGCTGTCAGCGACAGCGCCGTCGCTTTCCGAACTCTTACCCGGCGAACCGCCGTACCAGCGTGTATGTACGGCGTCGTCACCCGTAACGAGGAGGAGACGGAGTGGTCCGAGTTCGACCGGGCGTTCTACGAGGTCAAGGACGTGACCGGCCGCGCTGTCGAACCGATTGCCGGCGCGGTGAACATGGTGTCCTGTTTCGGCGACAACGCAGTCGAGAGCGAGGAGGACCTGCTCGCGTTCGACGACGAGGGGACACCGGCGACCCGGAACCAGCCGTACTTCGACTGGACGTACGTCTGCCCGACCCACGACGCTACCGCGAGGGCCTGCTCGACATCATCGAGGAGGCCGCCGCCGTCAACGAGGACGTCCGCCTCGATGACGTGGGCTTTCCACGGGACGAGTACTGCCACTGTGACCGCTGCGAGCAGCGCTTCGCCGACAGCGAGTTCGAGGACTGGTCGGCCTGGCGCAGCAACGTCATCACGGAGTTTGTCGCCGAGGCTCGCGAGCGCGTGCCCGGGAAGATGTACCTCACGCTGTATCCAGACCCCTATCCCGGCCACCTCGAAGCCCGCTCCGGCGTCGCCGTCGACGACATCGCCGAGTACGTCGACGAGTTCGTCGTCCCCATCTACGACATGGCGTACTCGACGACCTACTGGCTGGAGATTCTCGCAAAGGGCTGGCAGGACCGTCTCTCGACCCCGTTCAGCATCGAACTGTACGCCGTCGACGTGGACGTCGACGACCTCTCGAAGGCCGTCGAAGTGGCCGAAGAGTACGCCGAAACCGTGCTGTTCGGCTACGACGCCAGCAACGCTCGCGCGACCATCCGGCGGATGAACGCCGACGCTCGCGAAGGCCAGTCGTTCGGCCCGGAGTAACCCGTGCAGTTTCAGCGGATTACGCCCCGCCGCCGAACCGCCGCCCGCGCCACTGCAGAATCTCTTCGCGGTCGCGCGTATCGGCCGGCAGTTCGTCGAACCACCGGGCTTCACTGATTTCATGATCTGGGTCATTGACTGCGATGTCGGTCGTCTCCGCTCGCGCCTCGTACACCGGCAGCACGCCCCAGGCCATGTTCCCGTCACAGTAGAACTCGACCCGTCCGAGCAGCCCCAGTCCCTCGATGGCCGCTTCGATGCCGCTTTCCTCGCCTAACTCCCGCAGTGCGGCCTCCTGCAGGGATTCACCGGCATCGAGTTCGCCGCCGGGCAGTACCCACATGTCGACGCCCTCGTGGCGGACGAGCAGGAGTTCACCGGTGGGCCGGTAGGCGAGCGTGTGCGCCCCGTACGGTGCGCCGTGGTCCCGAGCGACAGCGGCCACGTCCCGGAACCGATTCCGCGGGACGTTACGGTGGCGCGTGAACTCGATGTAGCCGCTGTACTGCTCCCGGAGCTGGTGATACGTCTGCTCGGCGGTCTGACACGCCCCGTCGGAGAGGTACCACAGGTCGTCGACGCTCGTCATCTGTGTCCTATCTGTGTCTGACACCTCGACGAAACAACCGTCTTGACGGGGGAGAGCGGTGGACTGATCATGTCGATGGTTAGTCGAGAGAGTCCCATAACAGTTGTTGTGACGTATCGGCTGCCGTGGCGTATCTCAGGGGGGTTTCGAAACCGAATCCGTTGTGCCACTGACACTGGTGGAGAGCTTGCAAACGCGGATACATGTCTGGTCCGGCTCATTCGAAGCGAAACACGGGAAGAGGCCCGAACAAGGATAGCCACGCTCCCGTGTAGCAGGAACTCATTGGCTGTTTCGACGACCTGACGGATTGTTCTACCCACTCGATCTGTACGCCTTTGCGTTCCGTGGTTGATGGAACGCATGTGACTGTAGAATGATCTGACACTTAATTCTATCTATCTAAGAAAATATTTAGACAAGTCTAATCATGGCCATGCCTTTCGCAACGGAAGCGACAGGGAACACCAAGATCGGTCAGCCCTGATCAGCGTACCCCTGGCTTTGGGCTGATCGAGGTTTGTCGCGGTCCTGATTGTCAGATCTGGGCCGTGTCACAGGGACATTTTCCCACCACGTCCGCGACTGGGCCGAGCAAACCTGAATCAGTCCCTTTTTGACGAGCCACCGAGTACCGCCCAGTATGGCATTCGAAGAGGACGACAGCGTTATTCTCCACGACGAGCACAGCGACTACGACGGCGAGGAAGGCACCATCACGCAGGTCGTCGAGACGATGTTCGGCGACGCCAACTACACGGTCTCCTTCGAGGACGGACAGGAGCAGGGCGTCCCCGAAGACAACCTCGAAGCCGCCGAGGACGAGTAGGGCTTCAATGTCGTCGGTTCCGTTCCACTACGTCGACCTCCGGACATTCTGTTATGCGACAGAGGACGACAAGCGTGTCGAGGGAGCGCTCCGAACGTTCCTGCCTGAGGACTACCCTATCGAGCGCGCACAAAGCGAGGGTCACTACGGCGACCGGATCGTCGTCCTCTCGGCTCGCGTCGAGAACGCGGACGACATCCGCCACGTGCTCACGCAGGTCGCGTCAGCGCCGGATATCGCGGCAGTGCGTGCGGAACTGGACGACCGGGTCGACGACAACTGTTCGTTCTTTCTCACCTTCGACAAACAGGCTGCGTTCGGTGGCGATGTCGAACGCGGCGACGGCATCACGCTCCGGGCGAAAGTCGAGGCCTACCCCGCAAAGCGGGAGAAGGCCGTCGCTAACGCCCGCGAACTCCTTGAGGAGTTGTGATGTACGAGGCCGTCTACGCTCACCCCGACGGCGACAGCACCGTCGCCCGGCACGCGCTGACGGCCGCCGACTCGGGGTACGACGGCATCGTCGTCAGGAACCACGGCGACGCGCAGGCGGACTACGACGCCGACGCTATCAGCGATGCGTACGACATCGACGTCGCCGCCGGCGTCGAGGTCCGGGCGGACGACCCCTCGCGGGCGAGCGGTTTCGTCGGGAACTACCGGAGCGACCGGACGGTCGTCGTCGTCCACGGCGGCGACCGCCGCATCAACCGGTTCGCGGTCGAGCAACCGACCGTCGACGTGCTCGCCCACCCGATGCGCGAGGACGGCGATTTCAACCACGTTTTGGCGAACGCGGCGGCCGACAACGGCGTCCGCGTCGAGTTCGACTTCGGCCCGGTGCTCCGGGCCTCCGGCGGCACTCGCGTCCGGGCTATCAAGGAACTCCGGAAGCTCAGGGAACTGGTCGAGGACGCCGGCGCACCGTTCGTCGTCTCGGCATCGCCGAGTAACCATCTCCAGATTCGCGCACCGCGGGATCTCATCGCGGTCGGGGAGACCATCGGCTTCGACGCTGATACCCTCCGAAAGGGCCTGGCAGAGTGGGAGCGGGTCGCGGAGCGCAACCGCGAGCGCCAGAGCGACGCCGTCATCGAACCGGGCGTCCGACTGGAAGACGGTGATCAACAGGGCGACGACGCGTAGCGGTGCTGTTGCGATCCACAGCAACCCAGCTCCCTTAGTTCTGTAGTGACCCAGACAGCTGCCAGACACATTGAGCCGACAAACCACTCCGATAGCCCCACCCCGGAACTGACGGGGGGACGTATCACCAAAGGCGTTTCCCGGAGTGTGTTTTTCGAGCGACATCGATCCCGCAGTAGCTGCGTGCCTATTGGGTGGACGCCGCGCTCCTGAATGCCGACACCTCGCCGGAGACGGCGATCCGCTGTTGCTCGTCGATGTCCAGCTGGAGCGTCAGCGTCGCCGACCGAACTGGCTCGGGCGTTTCGACGATGTCTTGATGTCGATACGTCCCTGCAGGGAGACACGCCTCGGCCGCGGCAGCCGTATAAATATCGTACTCTCCGGATCCCTCGTCGTTTGGCGTCAGCTCCCGGTATTGTATCGAACTCTGGATCCCTTCTCTCCCGTCCGCTTGGTACCGCCAGCACCCTGCTGATGTCTGTACGGGGTCGGCTCGCAGTACGCCCCGACTCTTCGGATCAAACACGAGGGTGTCGGTCCGGGTCACGTCCTCACTTGGACCCGTATCGGTAAACAGCAGCGTCGGACCGTACCCGAGACGGACCGTTTCGCTCCCGACGTTTGTCAGCGTCGCTGCCACTCGTGCAGGGGCCGCGGCTGCTGCTTGGCGTTTAACCTCTCCGGTGAGTTCCAGTGCTGGCTGAGCCACAGTTTTCGGTGACTGCGTTGTGGGTGGCTCTGTATCCATTGACGAGCATCCCGTGACGAGTCCACCGAGTGTAACACCAGCCAGCCGAAGCACTGACCGTCGGAACAAATCCACAGTGAATTATGATTTCTGGTCGCTAAGTGTTTTGTGGATTGGTCAAAAGACGAATACAACGGCCCTGTGTGCGAGAAATACTACCGGGTAAGGACCCACACCGGTACAAAGAACGCCAGCGCGTGACTGACGAGTCGTACCTCCTTCAAAGTCAGTAGCTACACCACACTGCTCATTGTCCTCCGCCCCAACGCTGGCGTATGAAACACCTCCCGAAGCATCTCCGGCCCCGGTGGCGCTATCTGGCCGTCGGTATCGAGACGTGGCCGACAGCGTCGCTGGACCGTCGGGCGTTCCAGCGGGCGGTGTGGTACGCCGCCCAGAACCTGCTGGGCGACACCGGCAGCGCCGAGACGGACATGACCGTCCTCCAGTTCCACGACTACGACGGCACGGCCGAGGCCATCGTCCGGACCAGACGCGGCCAGACAGACCCAGCGCGGGCCGCACTGACCTGTCTGGAGAGCGTCGACGGCGATGAGGTTCGGGTCCGTGTCCGGGGGATTAGCGGCACTGTGCGTGCCTGTGAAGAAAAGTATATACGCGGGCCGCCGGAAGCCACTGAACAGAGACACGTCGTGTTCGAGAACGCAGACCGGAGCGCTACTGTTCGGCCTCCGCGCTACGATGTCGAAGCGGCCTCCGGCGGCGCGTTCGTCGGCGCGACAGCACTCGATTTCCGATAACTATGCAGGGACAAAATCAACAGCAGGCCTACGACCGCGGGATTACTATCTTCTCGCCGGACGGACGCCTCTACCAGGTCGAGTACGCCCGCGAAGCGGTCAAACGCGGCACAGCAAGCATCGGCGTCAGAACGAGCGACGGCGTCGTTCTCGCCGTGGACAAGCGCATCCGGTCGCCGCTGATGGAGCGCTCCTCGGTCGAGAAGATCCACAAGGCCGACGACCACATCGGCATCGCCTCGGCCGGCCACGTCGCCGACGCCCGACAGCTCATCGACTTCGCCCGCCGCCAGGCGCAGGTGAACCAGCTGCGCTACGGCGAGCCGGTCGGCGTCGAGACCCTCACCAAGGAAATCACCGATTACATCCAGCAGTACACGCAGGTCGGCGGCGCGCGCCCGTTCGGCGTTGCGCTCATCATCGGCGGCATCGTCAACGGCGAGCCGCGCCTGTTCGAGACCGATCCCTCCGGGACGCCCTACGAATGGAAGGCCCTCGCTGTCGGAGCCGACCGCGGCGACATCCGGGATTACCTCGAAGAGCACTACGACGAGGGGATGGACCTCGACGAGGGCGTCGACCTCGCGCTGGCCGCTCTCGCGTCGGTCAACGAGGACGGGCTCACGCCGGAAGGCATCGGCGTCGCCACGGTCGACGTCGAAACGGAGACGTTCGGCCAGCTGACCGACGAGGAGAAGGAGACTCACCTCGCGGAGGCCGACCTCCTTGATACCGGTGAAGACGCGGACGACGAAGGCGAAGACGCCACCGAAGAGTAACCCTTCCGACAGCCCTCGCGGGCGACTGGACTTTTTCTGTCCGACCACGCAGTAAGGCCTTTAACTGGCCCACTGCTACCGACGGGTATGATATCGCTTGACGAGGCGGTGACGGCGCGCCTCGAATCCCACGGCCAGCGGTTCGAGGTACTGGTGGATCCGGACGCGGCGCTAGCGATAAAACGTGATGACTTCGACGGCGACCTCGAGGACGTTATCGCCGCGGAGGACGTGTTCGAGGACGCCTCGCGGGGGGACCGACCGCCCGAGAATATGCTCGAAGAGGTGTTTGACACCACTGATCCGATGGCCATCATCCCCGAAGTCATCAAGCGGGGGGAGATACAGATCACGGCCGACCAGCGCCGCGAGATGCAGGAACAAAAACACAAACAGCTCATCCAGCGGATCACGCGCAACGCGGTCAACCCACAGATGGACGACGCGCCGCACCCGCCGGAGCGCATCGAATCCGCGCTCGAAGAGACGGACTTCAGAGTCGACCCGATGGAACCCGTCGAGGCGCAGGTCGACGACGCCCTCGATGCGCTCCGGCCGGTCATTCCGATCCGGTTCGACGAGGTCACCGTCGCCGTGCAGGTCCCCGCGGACTACGCTGGGAGCGCCCAGGCACAGATCCGACAGTTCGGCGACCTCGAACGCGAGGAGTGGCAGTCCGACGGCTCGTGGGTCGGCGTCATGACGTTCCCGGCCGGCCTACAGAACGACTTCTACGACGTGGTGAACGAACACACCAGCGGCGAGGCAGAAACCCAGATAATCAAAGACGAAGACGACATCAGTACGCGCTAACGCCGCGGCGTCGCGTTACCCTTTCTTGAAGCCGACCAAGAACCCGGCAGTGAAACCAGCGCTGACCGGCAGCGCCGAGAGCAGTGACGTGACCCAGGACGGCGGTTGCGCCGACGCCGCGTTCCCGGCGGTGCCGGTCGCGTTCTGTGCGGCCCCGCCTATCGCGTCCCAGTTCACCTGGAGGATGCCACGCGTCTCGAGGAACTTGAACAGTGCCAGCTCGATGCCGATGATGACGGCAATGAGCTTTGCGACCTTCTTGGCGGCGAACCCGATGATCCCGCCGATAAGGCCGCCACCACCGAATTCGAGGCCCATCTGCTGGAGGCCCAACCCATCTAGTTGGAGTACGAACTCACCCATACAGCGTACCTGACCGCCTGTTTTTAAATCCTTTGTGCTCCCTCTGGCGCTTTCCCTTTTACACAGCCTCCGCCACAGGAACGGGGGTCGTTGCTACCGGGGTGTCCCAAAGAATTCGGGGCGATATTTTTCACACGATGCCATTTCTTTACTCATATCCAAAGATTTGTATGCTACCGACGAATCTTACTTACTGTTAAGATGGCAGAAACACCGAATTCCGATATGAGCGGTGCCGCAGGTGGACATTCGAAGCGACCGAAATCTAATCAGGACTGGTGGCCAAACAAGCTGAATCTGGAGATCCTCGACCAGAACGCCCGTGATGTCGGTCCGATGGAGGACGACTTTGATTATGCGGAGGAGTTCCAGAAACTCGACCTCGAAGCGGTGAAGTCGGATCTCGAAGAGCTGATGACGTCGTCGCAGGACTGGTGGCCAGCCGACTACGGCCACTACGGCCCGCTGTTCATCCGGATGGCTTGGCACAGCGCCGGGACG
This sequence comes from Haloarcula sp. CBA1122, assembly GCF_009741785.1. Taxonomy (NCBI): domain Archaea; kingdom Methanobacteriati; phylum Methanobacteriota; class Halobacteria; order Halobacteriales; family Haloarculaceae; genus Haloarcula; species Haloarcula sp. CBA1122. Next base: position 4,192 of record NZ_WPCB01000044.1, on the reverse strand, counting down.
TACCGGACCGCCGACGGTCGCGGTGGCGCGGCTGGCGGCCGACAGCGCTTTGCACCTATCAACAGCTGGCCGGACAACGCGAACCTCGACAAGGCGCGACGACTGCTTCTGCCGATCAAGCAGAAGTACGGCAAAAAGATCTCATGGGCCGACCTGATGATTCTCGCAGGAAACGTCGCTATCGAGTCGATGGGATTCAAGACGTTCGGCTACGCCGGCGGCCGCGAGGACGCCTTCGAGGAGGACAAGGCTGTCAACTGGGGGCCGGAAGACGAGATGGAAACCCAGGAACGCTTCGACGAGCCAGGCGAAATCGAAGAAGGGCTCGGTGCCTCCGTGATGGGCCTCATCTACGTGAACCCGGAAGGACCGGATGGCAACCCTGACCCGGAGGCGTCGGCGAAGAACATCCGGCAGACGTTCGACCGGATGGCGATGAACGACAAGGAGACGGCCGCGCTCATCGCCGGCGGACACACGTTCGGCAAAGTCCACGGCGCTGACGACCCCGAGGAGAACCTCGGTCCCGAGCCCGAAGCGGCCCCCATCGAGCAGCAGGGCCTCGGCTGGCAAAACGAGAACGGGAACAGCAAAGGCGGCGAGATGATCACGAGCGGTATCGAAGGGCCGTGGACCCAGTCGCCGACCGAGTGGGATATGGGATACATCAACAACCTGCTCGACTACGAGTGGGAGCCGGAGAAGGGTCCTGGCGGCGCGTGGCAGTGGGCACCCACGAGCGAGGAGCTGAAAAACAGCGTGCCGGACGCCCACGACCCGGACGAAAAGCAGACGCCGATGATGCTCACGACGGATATCGCCCTGAAGCGCGACCCGGACTACCGAGAGGTCATGGAAACCTTCCAGGAGAACCCGATGGAGTTCGGGATGAACTTCGCGAAGGCCTGGTACAAGCTGACCCACCGCGACATGGGGCCGCCTGAGCGGTTCCTCGGTCCGGAGGTTCCTGACGAAGAGATGATCTGGCAGGACCCGCTCCCGGACGCCGACTACGACCTGATCGGGGACGAGGAGGTCACCGAGCTCAAGGAAAAGATCCTCGATTCGGACCTCTCTGTCTCCCAGCTCGTCAAGACCGCGTGGGCGTCGGCATCGACCTACCGCGACAGCGACAAGCGCGGCGGCGCTAATGGCGCTCGTCTCCGACTCGAACCCCAGAAAAACTGGGAAGTCAACGAGCCCGAGCAGCTAGAGACGGTCCTGGGGACACTCGAAAACATCCAGACGGAGTTCAACGACTCGCGATCCGACGGGACGCAGGTCTCGCTTGCTGACCTGATCGTGCTGGGCGGCAACGCGGCCGTCGAGCAGGCGGCAGCGAACGCGGGCTACGACGTCGAGATTCCGTTCGAACCCGGCCGAGTGGATGCCGGGCCGGAACACACCGACGCCGCCTCCTTCGACGCTCTCAAGCCGAAGGTCGACGGGGCTCGAAACTACATCCAGGACGACATCACGCGACCGGCCGAGGAAGTGCTGGTCGACAACGCGGACCTGCTGAACCTGACAGCGTCGGAACTGACCGCCCTGATCGGCGGGATGCGCTCGATCGGTGCGAACTACGGGGACACCGACCTCGGCGTCTTCACCGACGAACCGGAGACGCTGACCAACGACTTCTTCGTGAACCTGCTCGACATGGGAACGGAGTGGGAGCCGGCGTCGGACTCAGAACACGTCTACAAAGGTCTCGACCGTGATACCGGCGAGGTCAAGTGGGAAGCCACACGCATCGACCTCGTCTTCGGCTCGAACGACCGGCTCCGGGCCATCTCGGAAGTCTACGGCTCTGCCGACGCGGAGGAGAAGCTCGTCCACGACTTCGTGGACACATGGAACAAGGTCATGAAGCTCGACCGCTTCGACCTCGAATAAGCCGGACTGACCGCTACCGCTTTGCTGGCTGCATTTCAGCCTTCGAGCGGGTATCGAAGTCGTTAGTTTCGCCAGCCGGCTGCAGGAATCGCTCAGTATCTGCCATTTTACCGTCCAACCGCCGACCCCCGGAAGAGTGTGAGTCCCCTCCCGGGGGGTTAAATAATCGGACGCCGTAGTTTTCCAACGAGTGACGGCGACACACACCACGAAACGAGCGGTTATCGCGAAGCGCGTCGACAGTGGCACCGCCGACACGACGGAAATCCGGGACCTTGCCCGGGCGGCCGGCTACGAGGTTGTCGACGAGATCACACAGACCAGAACGGAGGACCCGGCGTACCACCTCGGCGAGGGGAAGGTAACGCGATTGAGCAACGCGGTCGCTCGCGAAGGGGCCGCCGTCGTGATCTTCGACAATCAACTCGGCCCGTACCAGACGTACAACATCGGGAACGAACTCCCCGAGCGGGTGCGCGTCATCGACCGCTTCCGACTCATCCTCGAAATCTTCGGCCAGCGGGCCCAGACACGGAAAGCCCAGCTCCAGGTCGAACTCGCGGAACTGCGCTACGAACTCCCGCGCGCCGAGGCCAAGGCGAGCCTGGCCAAACGCGACGAGCGGCCGGGGTTCATGGGGCTCGGCGAGTACGACGAGTCCCGCGAAGAAGACATCAAAAAGCAGATCGCCAACATCCGGGACGAACTGGAATCCATCGAGGAGACTGAGCGACACCGCCGGGAGCAGCGCCGCGAGTCCGGCTTCGACCTCGTCGCGCTGGCCGGCTACACCAACGCCGGGAAGTCGACGCTCCTGCGCCGCCTCGCCGACGACCTCGACGTCGATGAGAACGACGACTTGCATCCCGACCTCGATACCACGGCCGAGAGCGAGGACCGTCTGTTCACGACGCTTGGCACGACCACCCGCCGCGCGGCGGTCGGCAAGCGCGAGGTGCTGGTCACCGACACCGTCGGGTTCATTCAGGACCTCCCGCACTGGCTCGTTGAATCGTTCAAATCGACGCTCGGGTCGGTGTATCACGCCGATCTGGTCTTGCTCGTCGTCGATGTCTCCGAGTCGGTCGAGGAAATCCGGGAGAAACTGGTGACGAGCCACGACACGCTGTACGAGCGCAACGAAGCGCCCATCGTCACAGTCCTCAACAAGACCGACATGGTCGATGATGAAGAGGTCCGCCGCAAGAAAGACGCGCTCTCGTCGCTGGCTCCGAACCCCGTCGCCGTCAGCGCCAAGCAGGGGCTCAACATCGACGACCTGGCGGACCGCATCGACCACGAACTGCCGGACTACGAACGCGAGCGACTCGTGCTCCCGATGACCGACGACACGATGAGCCTCGTCTCGTGGATTCACGACCACGCCAGCGTGGAGACGGTCGACTACGGCGACCAGGTGGTTATCGAGTTCGAGGCGCGGCCCGCGATCATCGAGCAGTCCCGAGCGAAAGCCGGGGAGCTGGTCGGTGCGTCGGCCTGACTGCGGACGCTACGCTTCTGCTTCCCGCTGCCACAGTACGCTCGGTATCTCGTCTAGCAGGTCCGTTGCGACCAATCCGTAGCCGCGGTCGTCGACGACCCAGTCGCCGACCGTGCCGACGGTGTAGGCGGCGATGGCGGCCGCGTCGAGCGGCTCCTGAACGCAGGCGAGCGCCCCCGTCACGCCCGCGAGCACGTCGCCGGTGCCGCCGACCGTCATCCCCGGATTGCCCGTCCGGCCGACGCGGGTTCGCTCGCCGTCGGAGACGATGTCGTACGGGCCTTTGACCAGCAGTGTCTGGTCGACCTCCGATGCGAAGGACTCCACGAGGTCCGCCCGCTCCCGCCAGTCCTCGGACGTCTCGCCGCCCATCCCGAGAAGCTCGCCCTGGTGGGGCGTACAGACGAGGTCCGCGTCCGTTTCGATGTCCGGAACCACGGAAAGAGCGTCGGCGTCGACGACAGCCGTCCCCTCGAATCCTGACAGCAGGTCCCCGACCGCTTCCAGCGTCGCGTCGGCGTTCCCGAGTCCCGGCCCGACGATCAGCGTGTCGTGCTCTGCCGCCAGTTCGGCGAGGTTGTCGACGTGGGGTGGCGCGAGGTGGTCCCCGTCGAACGGTCTGAGGATGAGGTTCTCGCTGTAGGACTGGATTTCCCGCGCGACGACTGCCGGGCAGGCGACTCGAACGAGGTCGGCCCCGCCTCTGAGGGCGGCCTGGGCAGTGAGCGCCGGCGCGCCGGTGTACGGGCCGCCGCCGACGACCAGCCACCTCGCCGTTGTCGCCTTTGTGGCTCG
>NZ_WPCB01000042.1:0-30294 GCF_009741785.1 Haloarcula sp. CBA1122 | reverse complement strand
GCTGCGGCCAGCGGCTCGGCCCGCAGCCAGGTGTGGTGTGGCCCGTCGAGAACCGGGACGAAGTAGTCCACGATGTCGTTGAAGCCGTACCAGAACACCGCAACGGCGACGGACACGACGGAAAAGCTCGCGTAGCGGTGGATGAGGAAGGCCTCGGCGGCCATCGCCAGGTGGCTCAGAATCAGGAACCAGTAGAGCCACAGCGGAATCCCGCCGGGGCCGTTGAGAACGAGTTGGACGTACGGCGTCCACAGACCGAGCTTGATACAGCCGAAGAAGCCGAGCATGTGGAGCCATTGCGTATCCCAGTCGAGCCGCCAGGCCACAAGCGAGAGCCCGATGAACATCGTCGCGACGGGCGAGTCCGGAATCAGGGGGTAGGCGGCCAGCGGAGCCGCGCCGAGTTGGCCCTCCACGAGCGGCGGCGCTGTGTTCAGCGGGCGGCCGGCGTAGTACCAGAAGCCGAACAGCGTCCCGACCAGATTGACGAGCGCGATTGGCCAGGCGAGTCGAAGCCCGACGTTCTCCAGCCACGCCGGCAGCGGCGCGACGTACCGCGGGAGCCCTTCGGCGTCTGGGAGCCGACGGCTGAACACCCGTGCGACAGCCGCGTCGATGCGCCCGCCGACACCCTCGTCCGTAGCCATGTCGATGCAGTGGGGAGACGCGATGAAAACGGTAGTGGTCTCAGCCCCGTCCCCTGGAGAATATTGTGGTCGCTGGCGCGATATCGGGGCCTCTGCGCGTGGGTCAAACGCCGTTCTGTCCCTCGAAAGGACACGCGTTAAGTAAATCCAGTCCTAAGTCTGGGTAATGACTGAAGAGACCGACCTCGAGGACCTCCGTCGCGGGACTGACCTCGTCAAGCGCGGCTTCGCGAAGATGCAGAAGGGCGGCGTCATCATGGACGTCGTCAACCGCGAGCAAGCCCGAATCGCCGAAGACGCTGGCGCAGTCGCCGTGATGCACCTGGAGTCGGTGCCGGCCGACATCCGCAAGCGAGGCGGTGTCGCCCGGATGGCGGACCCCGGCAAGCTCGAAGAGATCATCGAGGAAGTGTCGATTCCGGTGATGGGCAAGGCCCGTATCGGCCACACCGCCGAGGCCCAGATTCTGGAAGCGGCTGGCGCGGACATGGTCGACGAGTCGGAAGTGCTGACACAGGCCGACGACCGCTACCACATCGACAAGCGGGAGTTCACCGCGCCGTTCGTCTGCGGGGCGCGGAACCTCGCCGAGGCGCTGCGCCGCATCGACGAGGGCGCGGCGATGATTCGCACCAAGGGCGAGGCGGGCACCGGCGACGTGAACCAGGCCGTGACTCACCAGCGCAACATCCAGCGCTCCATCGGGATGCTTGAGGGGATGGCCCACGAGGAGCGCGACGAGTGGGCCCGCGAACACGGCGCACCGCGGCGACTCGTCCACGAGACGGCGGACCGCGGTCGGCTGCCGGTCGTCAACTTCGCGGCTGGCGGTATCGCGACGCCCGCCGACGCCGCACTGATGATGCAACACGGCTGTGACGGCATCTTCGTCGGCTCGGGCATCTTCGGCGCGGAGAACCCCCAGGCCATGGGCGAGTCCATCGTCGCGGCGGTCAACAACTACGATGACCCCGAACAGCTCAAGGAGATCGCGAAGAACCCCGGCAAGGGCATGAAGGGACAGGCGAACGCGGACCTAGACGAGGAAGAGCAGTTGCAGGGCCGCGGCGTCTAACTGGGGCCGCGACCAGCCGTATTTTCTCCGGTGTCAGGTTCATTACAGACGGCCGCTCAAAGACGAAGACACAAGTTCCTACGGCGGCGATAGGTGGCTGTGCAGGGGACGGCCACGCCGACGCCAGCGGCCAACGACACCGGGGAAGGCCTTTTGGAACTCTTTACCGTGTTACAGCGGTCGCTGGACCAGTTGGTCGCGACGCAGGGGCGACTCGTCGCGACGCTCATCCTCCTGGTCGTCTTGCTTTTCAGTGTCGTCGTCGTTCCAGCAGCCCTCTCCCGGCTTCGGTCTGTCACGTCAGACCGAACTGGCGACTGGCTGCAAGTCATGGCCGACTACACGCCGACGACCATCCGGGGTGTGTTTCTCCGGATCGCCCAGTTCTCGATGGTCGTCCTCGTCGTCGTCTCGTTTCTCATCGTCTGGGGAGTCCTCGATGTAGTCCAGACAGTAGGTCCGTACCTCGACGGGAGCGACCAGTCGGTGCTGGCGACGATACAGACGGTCGTCCTCGTCATGCTGGCCTTTGTCCTGTCCGACCAGATGCAGCGGTGGATCGGCCGGTTCAGCCAGGCCGTCACTGGCTTCACCGAACACCAGGAAGAGATCCTCCTCCGACTGGGGCAGGTCACTGTGTTCGTCACCATCGGCGCGACGATCTTCGCCGTCTGGGGCATCGATCTCAGCGGCCTGCTCGTCGGGGCCGGCTTCCTCGGTATCGTGGTCGGTCTGGCCGCCAGACAGACGCTCGGGTCGCTCATCGCCGGCTTCGTCCTGATGTTCTCCCGCCCGTTCACTATCGGCGACTGGGTGCTCGTCGGCGACCAAGAAGGGATCGTGACCGATATCACCATCTTCAACACGCGGCTGGAGAACTTCGACGGCGAGTTCGTCATCATTCCGAACGACCGCGTGAGTGACCGCGCGGTGACGAACCGTAGCCGCAAGGGGCTGTTGCGTCTCACGGTCGACATCGGTGTGGACTACGACACCGACGTTGACCGGGCGATGGACCTCGCTCGCGAGGCGATGGCCGACATCGAACACGTCGTCGATTCACCGACGCCGGACGTCGTCCCGAAAGATTTCGGGGACTCCGCTGTGGTGATGGAACTCCGGTTCTGGATCGATCATCCGACGCCACCACGGAAGTGGCGCGCCATCTCGGCGGTCGTCCGAGGTGTGAAAGCCACCTTCGACGACGAGGACATCACGATCCCGTTCCCCCAGCGGACCCTCTCGAATCGCGTGGACGCGGCGGACGAGGAGTCGCTGGAAGGCGGCGTGGAGATGCGTCCGGACGGCGACGGTTGACCTACAGGTCGAGGCCGTCGAGAAGGAGTCCCAGTCCGAGAACCCAGCATCCCAGTGCGGTCCCGAGCGTGCTGACATAGAACAGCAAAGACAGCCCATGCTCTGTTGTCAGCGGCCCACTCATCGCGGCAGTCGCGGCATCGCTCGCGGCCAAGAGCGACCCAGAGGTCAGAACCATACCGGCGAATGTGCCGACGGCGACCGGTAACGCCACGGCGATCAGCACCAGACCGACACGTTCGGCCAGCGCGGCGACTACAGCCGGGTCGAGGGATCGGCCACAAGTCGGGACCGGCTGCCGCTGTGCCATGTTACTTCATAACATATTCGAATGACATAAAAGTGCGTTCCTCGACAGAGACCGTGACACATATTCGGAGTGCACAGCCGATCCGGTAATCACACAGAACAGCTGCCTTAGGCGCTAAAAATGGTGTTTGCTGTTCGCTCTGGACGGTAGACACGCCGCGGCGGAACGGCCGCCGGTCGAAACTACTATCCCCAACGGGACGAACGGAGTGATATGAGCACTCCGCCGGGGGAGTATTACACCGAAGAACGCTGGCAGAACTGGCTAGACCGTATCGAGGAAGAAGAAGTCGACCCTGAAGACGAGGATTCGGCGCGGCTCCTGTTGAACCTCCAGGACGACGCCGCAATCGCGGTCGCGAAGATTCTCACCGATTACGAAGACGGACCGCTCGACGAAGAGGCGACCATCGACGAGCTTACCGGTGTCCGGGAGATCGTCCTCGACGACATCGACATCGACGACGAGGAGACCGTGATGCTGATCGACGGCGTCCAGACCTCGCTTTTGTGCGTGTTCTACGCAGCCGAGGAGTTCGTCGCGGAAGGTCCCGCGGACGACGCAACCATCACGGACTACATCGAAGCCGCCGCGGACGCGGAAGCCGAAGAGGACCTCGACGCGGCACTGGGCTACTGTGTGCAGGCCGGCACGCAGATCATTGGCGGGTCGGAGCTCCCGATGGAGGTCGCTGAGGACCTCGAATACGGACTCGTCTCCGAGTGGGTCAACGGACTCGACAGTCTCCAGACCGCGATGAGCGACCCGGAAGTCGTCGAAGAAGACGAGAGTTGATAATTCGGCAGTCAGGTTTTTACCGCCGTCTCCGCAACTCATCGGCATGACTTTCACGGGCGATGAGCGCGCGCAGTCAGTACAGGTCGGGGCTGTACTGCTGTTCGGCGTGCTTATCATCGCCTTCTCCTCGTACCAGGCGTTTGCCGTGCCGGAGCAAAACCGGGAGGTGGAGTTCAACCACAATCAGCAGGTACAGACGCATTTACAGGACCTGCGGAACGCTATCGTCTCCGTTCCGGGACAGCCGAGTCAGCAAGCCGTCTCAGTGCAGTTGGGGACGCGATACCCGAGTCGGCTGGTGGCGACGAATCCCGGGCCGCCGTCGGGGCTGCTGTACACGGACGGAACGACCAACGAGTCGCAGAACCTCACGGTTCGTAACGCCGAGGCGATTAACCCCGAGACGGCAGATTACTGGGACGGAACCGCACCGCGGCACTACAACACGGGGGCCATCGCCTACAAGCCGGAGTACAACGTCTACGGGGAGGCCCCGGAGACCGTGTACGAGCACTCGGTCGTCTACAACCAGTTCCGCGAGGGGAACATCACGCTCTCGGAACAGGCGATGGTCGATGGGCGCGACATCACGCTCGTCGCACTCAACGGGTCGATGAGCCGCTCGGCGAGCGATTCGGTTACGGTCGACGTGCGGCCGACATCGCAGTCGTCCCGAACGGTTCGCGTCACGAACGCGACAGAGACGTCGAACGTGTCGGTCTCGTTTCTCTCCCGGCTCCCGGCGGAGGAGTGGAGAGTGCTTCTCGAAGACGAAATCGACCCAAGTCCGGGTAACAAAAGCAACGACCGGTACATCGCAAACGTCATCGAGGCCGAGGGGCCAGGCTCGCTCTACAACGTCACAGTCGTCTTCGAGCGGGGAGCCACATATCGCCTGAAGATGGCGAAAGCGGGCGTCGGCACTCGTGTTGCCTCTGAAAGTGACGCGTACCTCACCACTGTCGGCAGTGAGAACGTTACTGTCGCAAAGGGCGACGACGAAGAGATTGTGCTGGAGGTTCGGGACGCGTACAACAACCCCGTAAGCGATGTCGAAGTGAACGGCTCAGTCGATGGGAGTAACGCGGGGTCGCTTACCACGGACACAGAGTCATCCGACAGCGACGGTCGCGTCAGGTTCGTCTACGAGACAAGCCAGTCGACGACAACTGGAACAGCCACCGTCCAGTTCAGCCTCGACGAGATCAATGGTTCGTTCGACGGCGAATCTCCTGAAGACGTCTCAGTGCCGGTGACAGTGACGGAAGCGAATCCCGGATCTGGGGGCGGGTCCGGCAACACAGGTCTCATCTACAACGAGGACGCTATTGCCCTCAACAGCAATGGGAACACTGATGGGGGCGTTGATGGGGGCGTCCAGTTTAGTGTCACCAATGAATTAGGCGAGGAGATCACAATAACGACGGTGGCAATCGACCCGGTTAACGACGATATAATCCGACTCAGTGACACCTTTAGCAACGACCGTGACCCAGCACCACAAGAGAACGAAGTATATATTCAGGCAGACACTAACGGATATACCGACTTCGGTGGCGGAACAGATGTCCCACGGACTGTTGATGTCGACAGTGATGGCAGCCTGAACGGTCCAAACCCAGTGCTGTCCGATACGTCAACGGCGACATTCCACCTGTTCGAGTTTATTCAGGATACCTTGTTTGGCTCTTCCGAGATAGATATGACTGGAGAGAGCGTCACGATAACCGTCACCTACGAGCTATCGAGTGGTGGTACCGATTCGAAGATGTTCACCGTCACTCCCGGAGGTGCGAACACGAACGAGCAACCGAACGCCGACTTCACGATAACCTCTGACGGGTCGGAATCGAATGGCAAGTGGGACTTCGACGCCAGCCCGTCCAGCGATCCGCAAGGCGACATCGTGACCTACGAATGGGATTTCGACGAAGACGGTATCTTCGAAACGACCGGCCAGACAGTAGAAAAGAAAAGAGTGGACTCCGGCACAGTGGTCGCACTCCGCGTCGTTGACTCAGAAGGGAATGCCGACACTGTCCGCAAAGAGGTTCCGTAACGGCCGTTCTCACCGCCCCTCAGCAGAGACTCACGGTAATGTAGACGACGCCGTCAGCGGTGGCCGCACCGACGCCGATGTGGTTCGCGTTCGCCACGTACAACGTGTCACGGGGGCCAGAGAGGTCGAACCAATGGTCGGCGACGGCGTCGGCCGTCCGAGTCGCGTTCGCGCCGTTGGGGTCGACGCTCGTGACCAGTTCGAGGTCGGTTACCGGGCGGATGTACGCGTTTCCTTCGTGGCGGAGGCGACACTGCTCGGACAGTCCGGCGGCCGCGTACCGGTCCGCCGTGTCTGACCCGTTCGCGATCGGTGAGGCCGACCCCTGCGCGGCCATTCGCTCGCTGTGGTTGCCGGCCATGGCTGACAGCGTCTGTCCGGTTTTGGTCTCATCCGAGAGGGAGCCGTCGAAGGCGTCGTTGGCAACCGGGTTGCCGCGTCGGTCGTTGATCGCCGCCACAAGCCGGTCTTCGAGGCGGACCGTATCGATAGCCGTCCCCGAATCAGCTGGCGTGGTCTGTGCCGCGTCCGGGGTCGCGGTCGGTTCTGCGGACTGCGTCACTCCGGCCGCAGTCGCCTCGGTACTCGGCGTCACCGGTGACGCACTTTCTGCACTGGGCGTCGCTGCCAGTGACGGCTCCGTGGATTCCGCCGGCGCTGACTCGGTCGCGTCTGCACCAAGCGTCCCTTCGACTGCTACTCCTGCGAGTCCCGAGACACTGAGTGCCGCCAGAACAATCAATCCGAATGTGATGACCGATCTGTTCATGTGAAACGTTCCTGTCCTGTTCCGAGAGATGATAGCTGAGATACAGTTCTCTCGGGACTGGGTCGAACGGCGTAGATTCGGCTCTCTCTCCACAAATATGTTTGGACAGAATCGGCGTTCCGATTACCAGCGACGAAAACCTGCCCGTAAACATCTTTACTGTGGCTGCGTGTGCTGAGGTATGGGTGACCTGTCGCGGCGCGGCTTCGGGGCCTCGGTGCTCGCCGCGCTCTCCGCCGGCTGTCTCGGGAATCGACCGACACAGGAGTCCGAGACGACGCCAGTTCCGGAACCGACAGCGTCACAGCGTGCTGCTACAACTGACCACGCCGGGGCTGCCTCGACGCCAGCGGCGGACAGTGCTGCGGCTTCAGCGGACCCCCCGACAGCACAGCGCGCCGAGGCGTCGCAGACGAATAGCTCGACGGAAACGTCGGCACGGCTGCAGGTCGAAACCGAGACACCGACGCCGACACCCGAGCCGAACCACCGGTCGGTCGATACGACGTTCCGGCTGGAGGAAGACGAGTACCAGGATTTCACGGTCGAGGCGACCGGCCAGACGACGCTCACCTACGACCTCATAGTTCGGCGTGGCCCGGCCGTCGATGTCATGCTGTTCACCGAGGAAGAGTACCGGGCGTTCCAGAGCCGCTACCGGGCCAGATACGCCGGTGAGGTGTCGCGGTTTCACGAGACGAACATCCGCGACAAGCGGATCACCATCTCGCCGGGGACGTATCGGCTCGTAGTCAACAACACCGACTGGTCGCGTGCCGTTCCGTCACCGGATGAGCCGTACGACGTTCTCGAAGGCGAATGCATGGTCGATTTCTCTTTTAGTACGGAACCGGCGACCAGCGAGTAACTGTCCCACAGAGAGTTCGCGGCCCATCGGCGCAATACTAGTCAACCGTCGAAAAGCCAGTCGACAAGCCCATATACATCCACGCTGACGCTAGACTCATGACTGCAGTCGGTATCGACGCCATGGAGATCTGGACCGGGAAGCTCAAACTTGACCTCGCGGAGACGTTCGCGCCGGCTCAAGGAGACGACCCGGGGAAGTACACGAAGGGGCTCGGCCTGCGCGCGTCGTCGTTCCCGGACGTGTACGAGGATATCGTCACGATGGGGGCGAACGCGGCCCATCGCCTGATGGAGCGCAAGGGGCTGACGCCCGAGGACATCGGCCGGATCGACGTGGCGACCGAGAGCGCCTTCGACAACTCGAAGCCTGTCTCGACGTACATCGCGGGCTGTCTCGAACAGGTGTACGACGAGAACTTCCACCACGCCAACAAGGGCGAGCGGAAGTTCGCCTGTATCTCGGGGACACAGAGCCTTGACGACGCCTACAACTGGATCCGCGCCGGACGGAACCGCGGCCGAGCCGCACTCGTCATCGCAACTGACACCGCACTGTACGCCCGCGACGACCCCGGCGAGGCCACGCAGGGGGCCGGCGCGGTGGCGATGCTCGTCGATGAAGATCCGAATCTGGTCGAACTCTCGACCGAACAGGGGTACGGCAGCGCCGACGAGACTGACTTCCTCAAGCCCAACCAGCAGTTCCCGTCCGTCGACGGGAAGCGCTCGGTGAACGTCTACCTCGCCCGTATGCGCGAGGCGCTGGAGGACTTCGCGGAGGTGGCCGGCGACATCCACCCGGGCGACTACGAGATGATTCCGTTCCACACGCCGTTCCCGGGGATGGTCCGGAAGGCCGCGGCACTCGGCTACCGACACATCATCCGCGGCACCGACGTGGGCGACCTGATGGCCGAGGAAATCGGTCACCAGCCCATGCGCGCGGACTTCGAGACCGACGACGAATTCCACGCCGCTATCAAGGAGTACACCGACGCACTCACGGAAACCGAGCGCTATCAGGACTGGTACGCTAACACCATCGAACCGACGCTTGCGATCTCCCGCGAGGTCGGCAACTGGTACACCGGCTCCGTCCACATCGCCCGCGCCGCCGGCCTGAAACACGCCCGCGAGAGCGGACTGGATCTGGACGAGGCCCGTTTGTTAGTTGCCTCCTACGGGTCCGGCGCACAGGCGGAAGTCCACGCTGAGACCATCGTTCCCGGGTGGGAGGAGGAAATCGGCGCGCTCAATATCGACGAGCAGATACGGAACCGCTACGACCTCTCCTTCGCCGAGTACGAACAGGTCCACGACGTCCATAATCACGAGACCGAGACCGATGTCGAGGAGTTCACCGCGCCCGAAGACGAGTTCGCCTTCGACGGCTGGGGCCGGATGGGTGAGCGGAAATATCGGTACGTGGAGTAGCGAGAGGCACGACCGAAGGGAGTGGCTCTCGAGTCGGAACGGCGACCGCAGGGAGCCGTGGAGAATAGCGAGAGCCCGAGCGAAGCGAGGGGTCTCGTACAGACGAGCGGCGCAGCCGCGAGAATAGCGAGGTTCGGAGCGAGCAGCGCGAGCGAGAACCTCGAATTGAGAGGGATATGTTATGGGCTGCTGCAAATATCCCAGCACTATTTGTGTCGGCAGTGAACAGTACGGAACAACCACCTGTCAGCTCGTCAACCAGATGCGTGCTTGAAACGTAACCAAGGAACCAATGATCGGATTGGAACGAGGGACAGTCGAACTCGTACCGTATCAAGAGGGGTGGAAAACCTCCTATGAGGAAGAGGTTGAGCGCCTGAAAACCATTGCCGGTGAGCGACTGCTCGATTTCGAACACATCGGTAGTACCGCAATTGAAGGCTTGCCAGCGAAACCGATAATTGATATCCTCGCAGTTGTCGAGAGCCTGGAAGAAGCGAGAGACTTGGTTCCAGTTCTTGAACAGAACGGGTATGAGCACCGGCCCGATGAAGACGTATGCGGTCGGCTATTCTTCGCCAAAGGCCCACGTACGAACCGGACGCACTACCTCTCACTCGTTGAATGTGACAGTGATTTCTATCACGAAAAAATCGCCTTCAGGGAGCACCTCAGAGAACATCCAGAGGTTGCTGAACAATACGCGTCGCTAAAGAGGGCACTAGCAGAGAAGTACCCGAAAAGGCGAGAGAGATACACTGCTGAAAAAGGTGATTTCATTCGAGATGTACTTGGCAGTGCAATGAATGAGTAGCAGTCCGACAGACGGTTGTGTCACGCTGTCCGGTGAACAAAGAGATCGCAGTCACGACAACAGTCGTTTTCCAGAGAGTACGTCGACGGGCGCGAAACAGCACGGCCGGAACCGGTGCGCTCAGGGAAGACGCCGCAGCCCGCCGAGCAGGTCCTCCAGATCGATATCGGTGATCGCAAGGGAGAAGTCGTCGATGCGGGCGAGGTCCTGTGCGTGCTCCCAGACCGCCTCGTCGTCAAGCCCGTGGAGGATAACCGCGTTCGGCGTCGGTGAGACGACACGGAGCGCGACCAGCGGGGATTCGCCGCGGGTCACGTTCGTGAACACGAGGGCGCGGTTCGTCGACTGCCCGTATAGCTGGTAAAACTCGTCCGAGGAGAGGCGCGTGATGGCGGCGATGGAGTTGATGACGGTGTGGCCCGCGACGGTGTCCTGACTGCCCCGGAACAGTTCTTCGGCGTCGATAGCGTCGTAGACGCGCTCGACGCCGACGTTGGCGGAGTACTCGCGGAGGTCGTGGACAACGTCGCTGTCGAACCCGGCCGAGAGCACGCGGGCGTGCTGGCGGATGTGGTCGCCGCCGCGATTCTCGTCGATGTTGAGCAGCGCAACGACGAGTCGCCTGACCACGCCGATACCGGGGTTGTCGCGCCGCCCGCTCTCGTAGTCCGAGACCACGGACGGAGAGACGTCGAGTTCATCGGCGAGTTCGGTCTGTGCAACGTCGAAGTCAGTGCGCCACTTCCGCAGGGTCGCCCCTGGGTCGTCGCTCAGTGCCACCTCACCCGCCATTTTCTCCGCGAGGTCGTCGCGTGCGCCCCCTGCCATTAGTTCACACGCTGGAGGGTCGCGAATAAAAGGGTATCGGAACCACGGGCGCTTACCGGCGGGCGGTCAGTTCGACCGCAGCGAGGACGCCGTTTGTGGGAGCGTGAACGACGCGCACTTCGATGCTATCGCCCGGGTCGACAGTGCCGCCGCCGGCGTTCAACTGAAAGGTGATTGCCCGGCCCGCTGACCACCGCTTGCCGCCATTGGCGATGACACCGCCGACACAGTAGTCGTAGACGATGTTGTCGGGGTCGTCGGTGTTGCTCGCTGACAGCGCCGTTCCGGAAACTGGCAGGTCGAGGATGCGGGCGTCGGTGTCTGGCAGTGCAACAGCGATTGCCAGTTCGTCGGCCGGGACCGGGTCGCCGCCGGCGTGTCGAATCGCTACTGTGTTCCCGCCGCATCCCCCCGACGGGCCAGTCACGAAGTTTCCGGTCGAGCGGGCGACGGTGGGCGTCCGCTGGTCCAGGTCGGTAGTCGCAGTGAGTGCGAACCCACCGACTGTCGCGGCTAAGAGGACGGTGACCGAGAGCATGAGCACCACGCCAATGACGGGGCTGACGCCGCGACGGTCTCGGCTGAGGCTGGAGGAATACACGACTGGGACGTACTGTCCTCCTTTTCGGTCAAAAGTCTCAGGAGTGGGGGCCCGCTATGAGTCCCCGAACGCGGTCGCGATTGCGGCCCCGACAGTCCCGAAGACGGCCGGGTAGACGATGCCGGCGAGGACAACTGCCGTCAGCAGCGTCGGCGCGCCCTGTCCGGAATCGCCGGCGCTGACAGTAAACAGCACCGCCCCGAGCGCCGCAAGCGGGAGGTAGCCTAGGACGACAGCGGGACCGACACGGACCGCACGGCTGAGGTCAGTTGTCCCGTCGATACGAGCCGTCGCGATCCCTGCGGCCGTCAGCACTGCCGGCGGGAGCAGGTACAGGATCGGCGACAGCGACTCGTTCTCGGCGATGAAGTTGACCGCCGACGTCCCGCCGAGGAAGGGGATGTTGACCGTAACTGTCGTTGTCACGAACTGGGCGTTGAAAAACACCCAGCCGACGATTTTCCAGGCCGCCCGGTCGTCGCCGAACGACTCGGCGATGTTCGTCAGCAGCGCGTCCTGAACGGTGGAGATGCTCAGGGCGTAGACGAGGACGTACGCCAGAACGAACGCCGCGGCACCGGCGAGGGCACCGACCGCGTAGCTCTGACTGGCTGTGTCACTCATGACGGTTAGCCCGCGGCCAGTAACGGGGATATGTCTTCTGGCTGCGATGGAGAGAGAACCAGTTTTGATGGGTTCTGCCCTACTTCGGGGAACTTTCTTGAGTATTCCCATCGTTTACCCGAATATGTCCGAGGCGACGCTCGATGACCGTGGCCGCCTGACGCTCCCCAAAGAGCTGCGCGAGCGCTACGGCGACCGCTACCACATCGTCGAACTCCACGACGGAATCAAACTGGTTCCGGTTGCAGAGACCCCCCTCGATGCGCTCCGAGACGAGTTCGCAGATGTCGAAAAGACAGCGGAGGAACTCCGTCAAGGGGCGCGTGACGCGGCAGTAGATGAGGCTGGACGCTGAATGTACGTCGAGACTGACTTTTTGCTCGCCCTCATCAAGGACGAGGACTGGCTTGGCGATGCCGCCGAATCGGTGTACCGGGACCACCGAGACGAACTGTGGACGTCACAGTTCACGCTCATCGAACTCCTCATGGTCGCCTATCGTGAGGAGCGCAACACCGAGCGGGTCGTCACGAACGCCGCCGCGCTGGTGGAAGTGCGCGGCGACGTGGACACAGTGGTAGCAGCCGCGACGTACGTCGAGGACCACGGTTTCACGCCCTTCGACGCGCTCCATCTCGTTGAGTCCGACGGCGACACGATCGTCTCCAGCGACGAGACGTACGAGTCGGTCGCGCCACATCTCGACCTGAAGACGGCGGACGAAGAATAGCGCTCCGCAATCCCTAAACGCCGGTCGCGCCAATCACGACCCAATGGATTGGACGGAGAAGTACCGCCCGACGACGCTGTCGGAGGTGCGGGGCAACGACAAGGCCCGCGACGCACTCAAGAAGTGGGCGGACACGTGGGACGACCACCGCGAGGCGGTCATCATCCACGGGTCCCCGGGCATCGGGAAGACCTCGGCCGCCCACGCGCTGGCAAACGATATGGGGTGGCCGACCATCGAACTCAACGCCAGCGACTCCCGGACCAAGGACGTTATCAATCGGGTGGCCGGCGAAGCCGCCAAATCCGGCACGCTGACCGCCGGCGGTGGCGGCCGTCGACTCGTCATCATGGACGAGGCGGACAACATCCACGGCAACGCCGACCGCGGCGGCGCGCGGGCCATCACCGCGCTGGTGAAGGAGGCCAGCCAGCCGATGATTCTCATCGCCAACGAGTACTACGAGATGTCAAACGGCCTGCGGAACAACTGTCAGGACATCGAGTTCCGGGACGTCTCGCCCCGCTCTATCGTCCCCGTCCTCCGCGATCTCTGTCGCCAGGAGGGCGTCGAGTACGAGTCCGACGCGCTGCAGGAACTCGCCGAGCAAAACAGCGGCGACCTGCGGGGCGCGGTCAAGGACCTCCAAGCTATCGCCGAGACGACGGAGCGCCTGACCGCCGACGACGTGGTGACCGGCGAGCGCGACACGACCGAGGGCATCTTCGAGTACCTCGACGTGGTACTCAAAGAAGCCGGCGCGCAGGAGGCGCTGGAGGCCAGTTACGACGTGGACGAGACGCCCGATGACCTCATCAACTGGATCGAGGACAACATGCCCAAAGACTACGAGGGGGCCGAACTGACCCGGGCCTACGAGTTCCTCTCGAACGCCGACCAGTGGCTCGGCCGCGTCCGCGAGACACAGAACTACTCGTTCTGGCGCTACGCCGGCGACAACATGACCGCGGGCGTCGCCGCGGCGCGGGACGGGACCAAGGGCGGCTGGACCCGCTACGGACCGCCGAGCTACTGGTCGAAACTCGGTCGGTCGAAAGGAACCCGGAACACACGGGACTACGTCGCCCAGCAGATAGCCGCCATCGACGGCGTCTCGATGCGGACCGCCCGCCGGGAGATCATGCCCTTCCTCTCGACGATGACCCACCACTGTCGGAACCGCGAGCTAACGGTGGCGATGGCGGCGACCTACGATATGGAGGCCGAACACGTTTCCTTCGTCACCGGATCGGGCAAGGACACGAACAAGGTGCAAGACATCGTCGCTGACGCCGAGGCGCTCAAGGAGGAAGCCGCCGTCGAACACTCCGGCGGAGTTTTCGAGGGGGCGAGTGCGGACGGCGGTGACGGAGCGGGTGTGGCGGATGGCGACGAAACCGCCGACGCTGACGAGGAGAACGGCGACCAGCAAGTAACGCTTGCGGCCGACGACGAAGCAGGGTCCGATGACACCGGAGCAAGCGATGCGGCTGACAGCGACGATACCGAATCCGCGAGCGAGGCGGCCGAAGACGACGACCAGCAGTCCGGCCTCTCTGACTTTATGTAGTCACCGCCCGGTCGTGCCGAGACCGGGAATCGCGACACGGTCTTCGACGTACTCCATCAGGAGCGACGCCGAGATGACCAGCGCCAGGTACAGCAGGCCGGCGAGGACGAACAGCTCCGTATAGCGGTAGGTCTCACTGGCGATAGAGTCGGTTCGCTGGAACAGTTCGCGGACGGTAATGAAACTCGCGAGCGAGGAGTACTTGATGAGGTACACCAGTTCGTTCGACCAGCCCGGAATCGCGTAGCGCAGGCCCTGGGGCAGGACGACGTGCCGGATTCCATCGACCTTCGAGAGGCCGATAGCGCGCGCGGCGGTGAGTTGCCCCTCCGGGACGGAGTTCAGCGCTGACCGAATGTACTCCGACTGGTAGGCCGCGCTGTTGAGGGTAAACGCGATGACGGCCACCCAGAACGCCTGTGCGGGGATGAATCCGGTCCCGACGGTGGGTAGCTCGCGGATGATCGTCGTCAGCGGCGTCGCGAAGTAGAGGACGAACAGCTGAGCGAGCAACGGCGTCCCGCGGAACAGTTCGGTGTACCCCAGCGCGACCGAGCGGGTGGCGCTCCCGCCGTACACTCGGGCGACGCTGAGCGGGACGGCGATGACGAACCCGAGGGCGATACCCAGCAGCGTCAGCAGTATCGTCGCCCACACGCCGGTCGCCAGCGGTGGCAGGTAGGGGATCGACGCCGCCAGGAACTCGAAGAAGCCGGCGACCCAGCCGACGGGGAACCCGACCGGACCGAGACTCGCCGCGAGACCGCCGAGCGTCGACGCGGCCGACTCGAACGGTGCCGTCGGGAAAAACGACGTGTTGCGCTCGATGAGCGCGCCGTCCAGCAAGAAGTCGTTCGTCCAGCGCACGACGAGCCACGTCCAGAAAGCCCCGACAGTCAGCAGCGTCAGCGGCTGGTCGGTCAGTCCAGCGGCACGGGCGCGGATCGTTCGGCCGGTCGTCGTGGACTCCGGCGTCCCCATCGGTCACTCCCCCTCGTGGGTCGTCTCCAGGCGACTGAGGAACTCACCGGTCCGGGCCGCCTGCGGGTTCTCGAACAGTTGCTCCGGCGGGCCGTGTTCGACGATTTCACCGTCGTCGAGGAAGATGATGTCCGACGCCGCCGACCGCGCGAACCCCATCTCGTGGCTGACGACGAGCATCGTGATGCCCTCGGCGGCGAGGTCGCGCATCACCTCGACGACTTCCCCGACGAGTTCCGGGTCGAGCGCGCTGGTCGGCTCGTCGAACAGCAGGAGCTTCGGGTCCATGGCGAGCGCGCGGGCGATGCCGACCCGCTGTTTCTGGCCGCCTGAGAGTTCGGCGGGGTAGGAGTCAGCCTGATCCAGTAGCCCGACCTGTTCGAGGTGTTCGTAGCCTTGCTCCTGAGCCGCCGCCTTGTCCATGCCGCGGACTTTCCGCAGGCCGAGCGTGACGTTCCCCAGCGCGGTGAGATGGGCGAAGAGGTTGAAGTCCTGGAACACCATGCCGACCTGTTTCCGGAGTTCGTTCACGTCGGTGTCGACATCGGTGACGCACTCACCATTGAGGTAGATGGCACCGCCGTTAATCTCGGTGAGACGGTTCACACAGCGCAGCATCGTCGACTTGCCGCTCCCGCTGGGGCCGATGACCACGTCGACGTCGCCGGCGTCCATCTCGAAGCTGACCCCGGAGAGCACCTGTTCCTCGCCGTAGGACTTGTACACGTCGTCGAGTTCCAGCAGCGGATCGCTCATGCACGCTCACCGCCGGGGATGCTGAAGTGATCGTCGACGTAGTCGAGCGAACGGTTCGTCACGAACGTGAGAACGAAGTAGATGAGGCTCACAGTCAGGAAAATCTCAAGCGCGGCCGTGCTCTGACCGCCCTGATAGAGGTTCTGGCCGACGGTCAGCAGTTCGCCGAGGCCGATGACGATGGCGATACTCGTGTCTTTCAGGACGATCGTGAACTCGTTTTGGAAGCCGGGCACGCTCCGGCGCAGCGCCTGCGGGACGACTACGCTGCGGATCGCCTGCAGTCGGCCCATGCCGACGGCGCGAGCGGCTTCCAGTTGCCCCTCGTCGACGCTCTGGAGCGCGCCACGGAATATCTGTGATTGATACGCGGCGCTCCGGAGTCCGAGCGCGATAGTCGCCGTCACGAAGGCGCTGCTCGACACCGAGAGACCGAAGAACAGCAGGATAATGATGACGAGCAGTGGCGTCCCGCGGAGGACGACACCGGCCGTCTCGACGGCGCGTTTGAGTGGGCCGCGGCCGTACACCTCGACGGCGCCCGCCGGGAACCCGAGCAGAAAGCCAAGCAGGATGCTCGCCGCTGTCAGGGCGACCGTGACACCCGTACCGACGAGTAGCAGGTCGAGGTTCCCGACAACGAACGCCCAGTCACTCTGCAACGGGAGGGGTGGCATCGGTTACTGCTGGCCGAACCACTTGTTCGTCAGGTCCTGGTAGGTGCTTCCATCCCTGACGGTGGACAGGCCGTCGTTGAGTGCCTGCGTGAACTCGTCGTCGCCATCGCGGACGCCGAAGCCGAAGTTCTCGCCCGTCTCGTAGGTGAAGGCGATGGTGACCGGGCGCTGGGCGGCGAATGTCTGTGCGACCGGCTCGTCGATGACGACGGCGTCGATGTTGCCGTTCTGGAGGTCCTCGACAGCCAGCACGTAGTTGCCGTAGGAGTTGTAGTTCGACTCGTCGAGGTTCCCCGGTTCGATGAGCTCCGACTGAACCGTACTCTCGCCGGTAGTCCCCTTCTGTGCGCCGATGGGGCGTCCGGAGAGGTCCGACAGCGAGGACGGGGAAAAGTCACCGTCTTCGCGGACGACGATTGCCTGATTGGAACTGTAGTACGGGTCGGTGAAGTCGATGGTCTCGTCACGCTCGTCGTTGATAGTCATCCCTGCGGCGACCACGTCGATGTTCTCGTTCGTCAGCGCCGGAATCAGGGACTTGAACTCGAACTCTTCCCAGCCGGCCAGGGTGTAGTCGGTCTCGTCGACGACCGCTTCAAGCAGGTCGATGTCGAACCCGACGAGTTCGCCGTCCTGCTTCATCTCGAACGGGGGGAAGCCCGGTGCAGTTCCGGCAGTGATTTCGGTAGTGCCGTCATCACCGCCACCGCCGCCGCCGAAACAGCCGGCGAGCGATACGGTCACTGCAGTTCCACCGACCGTGGAGAGATACTGGCGTCGTGAAAGGCCGTCGTCTGACATAATCCCCACCACACGACAGACCGGAATATATCTTACGTGTTAACCACGGGGGTGGTACTCGTGTTCAATCGTCTGCGCGTGCCGTGTGCTGGCTGTCGGCTGATTGCACCGACGGCGACTCCGCCGTATCGGTGTAGGCCCACGCCGTCGCCGCGACCATCGCGCCGAAGATGAGTTGTGCAGCCCCGTGGTGGAGGACCTGCGCCGTGGCACCGAAGTTGAAGATGGTGTTTGCGCCGAGGAGGACCTGCACCGGGAGCACGACCGTGGCGACGCCTGTTGCGAGCTTGATCCGCCGGCTGTACTCACCGCGCCACGCGGCGATTGTCGAACCGAGAATACCGAAGCCGGTGATCATCGCGACTAAACGGTGGAACCACTCGACGAAACTCGCCCAGTTTGCGGGGAACAGACCCATCCAGCCGTCACAGAACGGCCAGCGTGCCTCACAGGTCAGCCCGGCGCCGATAGCCCCGGTGTACACGCCAAGCAGGATGAGTGCGAACGTCAGCACCGTCGTCGTCGCCACCAGTCGGCGGAAACGGGTGGTCATACCTATATCTTCGGTTGCACGTACTTATGCTCTCTTTTCGCGCCTTGCCAGCGAGTACCATTATCTTTACTGATATTCTCGGAGTCATCTTTATCTACAGGTGTTCTGGAATGTAACATAGCTACCTTATGTTCGAACAGATCCGCACCTACATCTACGGCCAGGGGTCCCGTTCTTCGGACGCTGCGGCCCGACGGGCGGACGGAGGCCTCGTCGCGAGTGACGGGCAGACCCGCTTTCTGGCCGACGCCATCGACCCGGACTCGCCACGCCTCAACGACCGCTTCGACGACTCCGATAAGGCCGCTATCGGGACCCAACACGTCGAGCGGCAGTTCGAACTCGAACCTGACGAACTCCGAGCGCTGATCGACGAATACGAAACCGCCGGAATCAGCCAGAGTGAGTTCATTGCGGCCCAGGGCTTCGTCACCGACTCGCTCGTCGAAGGCGCGTTCGAGCAGCTTCGGGACGAACTCGGCCCGGATGCACAGGCCGCTATCGACTCCGTCGAGGCGGAGCTCCAAGAAAGGCTGGAAACGACACAGTCTGTCTCACAGGCCGGTGTCGATGCGTTCACCGACTCTGTGGCGGACAGTGGCTCCGGCACGGGACTCGACTACCACAGCGTGTTGCATCACATCGGGACACCGCTCTTTATTCTGGATACGAACGGTGATATCCTCAGCTGGAACCGTTCGATCGAAAACCTCACCGGCGTCTCCGAGGCCGAAGCAAAGGAGATGGAGATGGCGAGCATGGCGTTCTATCCGGACGGCCGACGCGGGAAGACCCTCGCCGACAAGGTTCTCGACGCCCCGGAGACCACCCATACGGAGTACGACGTGCCGAAGGTCGAGGACGAGGAGTTCACGCTGTACCGCGACACAAGCGTGATGGCCGACCAGCACGGGAACGAACGCCACATCTCCTTTAGCGCTGCCCCGATTTACGACGACGACGGCGAACTCATCGCAGTCGTCGAAATGGTCCAGGACCGGACTGACGAGGCCAACCGCCACGAGGCCGTGACGAGTCTGGTCGATGAGATCAAATCGACCATGGCCGCGCTCAAGAACGGCCGCCTCGACGCCCGGGCGTCGTTCGACCGGACCGACGGCGGCGAGTACGTCGACGACCAGTTGTACGAAGTCGTCGGCTCGCTCAACGATATGGCCGAACAGGTCGAGCAGTTGGCGGACCAGGTGGACGCACAGGCGCAACAACTTGCGACCACTATCGAGCAGGCGAATTCGTCCGCAGAGGCCGTTGAAAGCCGGGTTACCGAACAGACCGACTCCCTTACCCAGGCGGCCGACAACATCCAGGATATCGGGGCTGGGATGGAAGAGGTCGCCGCGACGTCTAGCGAAGTGGCGTCGGCAGCACAGCGTGCGAAGGCGGCCGCGGAAGACGGGTCAGACGCCGGCGAAGCTGTCATGGACGTTACCGACGGGCTCGCCGAGACGAGCGAAGACCTCGTGGACACCGTCACAGACCTCGACGACCAGATGGACGAAGTGAGTGAGATCGTCGAGATAATCGCCGACGTGGCGGAGCAGACGAATATGCTCGCCCTGAACGCCAACATCGAGGCGGCCAGAGCCGGCGAAAGCGGGAGCGGGTTCGCTGTCGTGGCTGACGAGGTGAAGACGCTCGCTAACGAGACGAGCGAGTACGCGTCCGAGATATCGACGAGTATCACCACGATTCAGGACCAGGCGTCCGAGACAGCCGAAATGGTCGAGACGTCACACGAGCAGGTCGAGCACGCGGAATCCGAGATCGCGGACGCCCTGGATGCGCTGGACGAGATTTCCGACGCCGTCGAGGAAGCGACGCGAGGCATCCAGGAGGTCGCCGACGCCAACGACGATCAGGCGAGCGCTATCGAGAACGTGACTTCGATGGTCGAAGACGCACAGAACCACGCTCAGGAGGCCGAAACGGCGACGAAGGAGATCGTCGAAGCGACCGACCGACAGGAAGACGCGGTCACCGAACTGACCGACCGGGTCGGCGAACTCACCAACACGAACTGAGGTCCGCGGCCGGTCCATCGGGCGGGTCCCCGGCGGCGGCTATTTTCCAATTGATGGGACACGACCGGGGCAAAAACCGCTGCAACAAGCCGACATTCGACAACCGTCGTTGTACCGCTCGTCCGTTGACGGTAAACTTGTCTTTTTTACAGTAGGGTTCGACATCCGGATATGGGACTTGACGAGGATGCACTGGAGTACCACCGGAGCAAGCCGCCGGGGAAGATAGAGATTGCGACGACGAAGCCGACGAACACACAGCGAGACCTCTCGCTGGCGTACTCGCCCGGCGTGGCCGCACCGTGTGAGGAGATCGACAAAGATCCCGAGAAGGCCTTCGAGTACACCGCGAAGGGGAACCTCGTGGGCGTCGTCTCCGACGGGTCCGCCGTGCTCGGCCTCGGCGACATCGGTCCGGAAGCCGGGAAGCCGGTCATGGAGGGGAAGGGCGTGCTGTTCAAGCGGTTCGCTGACATCGACGTGTTCGACGTGGAGCTGGACACGGACAACGCCGAGGCGATGATACAGACGGTGGAGGCGATGGAGCCGACCTTCGGCGGCATCAACCTCGAAGATATCGCCGCCCCGGAGTGTTTCGAGGTCGAGCGCCGACTCAGCGAGAAACTCGACATCCCGGTGTTCCACGATGACCAACACGGGACCGCGATCATCTCCGGCGCGGCGCTGGTCAACGCGGCCGACATCGCCGACAAGGACCTGGAGGAGCTGGAGGTCGTCTTCTCCGGGGCCGGAGCCTCCGCTATCGCCTCGGCGAAGTTCTACGTCTCGCTTGGCGTCTCGAAGGACAACATCACGATGTGTGACTCCTCGGGCATCATCACCGAGGAACGAGCGACCCACGAGGAACTCAACCGATTCAAACAGGAGTTCGCCCGCGACATCCCCGAGGGCGACCTCGCCGACGCGATGGACGGGGCCGACGTGTTCGTCGGGCTCTCCGTCGGCGGCATCGTCGACCAAGAGATGGTGCGGTCGATGGCCAGCGACCCCATCATCTTCGCGATGGCGAACCCGGACCCGGAGATCGGCTACGAGTCGGCCAAGGCCGCCCGCGACGACACGGTCATTATGGCGACCGGCCGTTCGGACTACCCGAATCAAGTCAACAACGTCCTCGGGTTCCCGTTCATCTTCCGCGGCGCGCTCGACGTGCGGGCGACCGAAATCAACGAGGAGATGAAAGTCGCAGCGGCCCGCGCACTGGCCGACCTCGCCAAGCAGGACGTGCCCGACGAGGTCGTCAAGGCCTACGGCGACCAACCCCTGCAGTTCGGCCCGGACTACATCATCCCGAAACCGCTGGACCCGCGGGTCCTGTTCGAGGTGACCCCCGCCGTCGCCGAGGCCGCCATCGAGAGCGGCGCGGCACGGACGAATATCGATACGGAGGCCTACGTCGAAGAGCTCGAAGCGCGGCTGGGCAAGTCCCGCGAGATGATGCGCGTCGTGCTCAACAAGGCCAAGAGCGACCCCCAGCGGGTCGTGCTCGCCGAGGGCCACGACGAGAAGATGATCCGCGCGGCCTACCAGCTGGTCGAACAAGGAATCGCCGAGCCGGTCCTCATCGGTGACGCCGACCGCATCGAGTCCACGCGCCGGAAGTTCGGCCTGGAGTTCGACCCCGTCGTCGTCGACCCCGAGACAGCCGACGTGGCAGACTACGCCGACCGACTGTACGAACTCCGCCGGCGGAAAGGCATCACCCGCCGCGAAGCCGACGAACTCATTCGGGACGGGAACTACCTCGGCAGCGTGATGGTCGAGATGGGTGACGCCGACGCGATGCTGACCGGCCTGACCCATCACTACCCTTCGGCCCTGCGCCCGCCGCTGCAGGTCATCGGGACGGCCGACGACGCCGACTACGCGGCCGGCGTGTACATGCTGACGTTCAAGAACCGCGTCATCTTCTGTGCGGACACCACGGTCAATCAGGACCCCGACACGGACGTGCTGGAGGAGGTCACCCGTCACACCGGGGAACTGGCCCGTCGGTTCAACGTCGAACCGCGAGCGGCGATGCTGTCGTACTCGAACTTCGGGAGCGTCGACAACCCCGGGACGAAGAAGATCCGCCGGGCGGTCTCGCGCCTGCAGGACGACGACCGCGTGGACTTCCCGGTCGACGGAGAGATGCAGGCCGATACCGCCGTCGTCGAGGACATCCTGCAAGACACCTACGAGTTCTCCGAACTCGACGACCCCGCGAACGTCCTCGTGTTCCCCAACCTCGAAGCCGGGAACATCGGCTACAAGCTCCTCCAGCGACTGGGCGGCGCTGAGGCCATCGGGCCGATGCTCGTCGGCATGGATAAGCCGGTCCACGTCCTCCAGCGCGGCGACGAGGTCAAGGATATCGTGAACCTCGCGGGCGTCGCCGTCGTCGACGCTCAACAGGAGTAACAGACGCGAGCGTGGCGAGCGTTTTTCGCCGCCGAAAGACTCGCTGCCCTCGTCTTTCGAGCCCTCGTTCGCTCCGCTCACGAGAACCACGTTTTTCGAGGAGTGGTGTGCGAGTGCTGCGAGCACACCCGATCTGAAAAAGGTGGTAGCGACATCGTGAACCTCGCGGGCGTCGCTGTCGTCGACGCACAGCAGGAGTAGCGACTAGCGACTGCTTTTTTCGAGCTAGGGCGGAATCATCCGTCAAAAAACGTAGCGTTCAGGCCTGTCGCCGGAACGCGATGTCACGTATCGCCTCGCCGTCGGCCGCGGGTCGGTGGGTGGACGAAGAGTGCGTCAATGACCGCCACAGCACCGACAACTGATGCGCCAGCGATCGCTACCTGCATCGAGAGGCCCAGAACGACCGCGGCGACGAGTGTGAGGACGAACACCGCGGGGATGACGGCGAGAACGAGGTCGTGCCGCGTCGGCGACTGACGCGGCAACAGCTGCTCGACGTACTGTCCGCTGAAACCGTCCGGTCCGTCAGTTCTGGTACTCAACGTTGCTCACCTCCCACTGCATACTATCTCATTTCTAATATATAAAATTTGGTCTGTGTGACGTTCCCCAAACGTACGCTAGAATGGTTCCAACTATCTACATAACTTATAGCGATTATCTTCTGTGAAACGTGACTGACAGAGAGCCTCGGAACCACCAGTTACGATAATTTCTGGCTGTGGCCAGATTTATCCACAGAATCGCGGTCGTATGTGATATTTCAGGTACGACAGCTGTGTGCCGGTCGAAGGGCTGGTACGGCTACGTGCTACTGTCGGCAGCGGCGTGAGAGAATGGGATACCGTGGCCGGCAGGGGTGCCGGTGCGCTCCGTCAGTCAGATGCGCCGCCACGCTCCGCGCGTGATGGCGGCGGGACGCGTTCGTTTACCGTCGGCGCGTCAGGGAGGACACATCGGTCCGGCTCGCCGTTGACGTGAGCGTACTGGTCGGGTGCGTTCGCCAGCGGATGAGCGGGGTTACGGTCGCCGGAGATCCGTGCGGCACGGACCTCGCCGAACCCGTTGATACGTGCCTGGATTCCGCGCCAGTGCAGTCCCGTTGCCGGCGGGACCGACACGGAGTGTGGCGGGTCGTAAGCGGAGCCATGGGAGGCCAGCACCTCCGCGTTCACGTTCTCGGCGAGCTGGTCGTGGTCGATGAGCAGGCCGACGCGGGCGTGGGCGGGGCCCGTCTCGCAAGCACGTCGAGCCCCAGATGGAGCGCCCGGTACTCCGCGACGTTGTTGTCGGGGCAGGTGTCCGGGACAGACAGCCTGACGACGCGCTCACCGTCGAGCGTTTCGACGACGACACCCAGCCCCCCTGTCGGGCTGTCCGAATCGCTGTCGGGCGATGTCGTGCCGCCGTGGGGCCTGAACGACCCGTCTGTGGCAACGTAGAAGTCTCGATGGTGACTCCGCGGCGGATGCGCGATGTGCGGCGTCGGTGATTCATCGAACAGGTCTCGAAGTGACGGCCGGCCGTAAGCGGCCATAGTTCCCGTTGGGTAAGCAGGGTATTAAATATATTCCCTCGACAGACTTCTCGTCTCAGTACAGCGGTTTGACGGCTTACTGGACGGGCTACTCTCTACTTCAGACCCGCACCCCGTGTCGAATCTGTTAGCTGGTGAGAAAGAGTTATATCCACGTAGGCCCATGTTACCAACACACATGACTCCGACGAAAATTCGTGAGCGACTCGAAGAGGCAGAAGGCCGGGTCGACAAAGAGCAGTTCGTCAGCGCGTTAGAGTACGTCCGGGACGACGGTCGCACGCGTCGCTAACCGTATTTTTATCCTGGCTAGCGGAGGCGCGTACTGGGCCTAGCGATGGTGAGCGACGAGACTAGCGGATCTGAGCGATACCTGTTGGGCCACTTTGTGGCCCGGTTCAGTCGTCGGTGAGTTGCCAGCCGTCGCCGACCGATTCGACGACGCCGCGCCGCTCCATCTCGGTCGTGACCTCGCCCAGTCGGTTCGGCTGTGCGATCTCTAAATTCGTGCGGCTGACGCCGTGGTACTCCCGCAGTAGCTGACGGATGTCGTCTTCGTTATGGGTCTGCTGGTCGCTCTTTTCCATCACGCCTGCGACGAGTTCGACCATGTCCTCGACGAAGTTCCAGGGGTAGACGACCCAGGTCCACTCCTCAAGGCGCTCGCCGACGAACTCCGGCTCGTGGTCGCTGGTCTGGAGCAACTGGAGCGTCGCTGTCCGGACGCTGCTCGGGTTTCGGTCGCGCACGCACTCGGCAGCCGTCTCGATGGACTGCCCGGTGTCGGCGATGTCATCGACGACCAGCACGTCCTTCCCCTCGACCGCGCCGTCGGCCAGCGGATATTTTACCTGTGCCTCCTCGCCTTTCGCCGCGGTCCCGACATAGTGTTCGACTTTCAGGCTCGCCAGGTCGTCCAGCCCGAGGAAGTCACAGAGACAGCGCCCGCCGAACCAGCCGCCCCGTGCCAGCGCGACGACCACATCGGGTTCGAACTCGGCGGCCTTCACGTCGTCAGCCACGTCTCGACAGAGGCCGTAGATGTATTCCCAGTCGGTGATGGTACACGAGAACTCATCCGGTAGCTCGCCCATACGAGATGGCGTGTGTGGCCGGACTTAACCGTTGCATATTCCGCATCAGTTGCCGAGCACGGTTGAACCGCTACGCGTCCGGGTCGCCTTTCCGGAACTCCCGGAGGAGGACCGTCGCGTAGCTCCCCTTTGGCAGGGAGAACGAGAACGTCAGGTCGGCGCTATCGCGCTCAACACCGAGTTCAGTCCGAAGCAGGATGGCCCGCCGCGTCCCGTCGCTGTCGAACGCGCCGGGAAGGTCGAAGTCGCCCTGTTCGAGGCCCACGTCGTCAAGGACTTCACGAGCGATATCGCCCGGTTCGCCACTGCCCAGCTCGGTATCGGTCCCGACCAGCGGCGCGGTGACAAACGCTCTCCCGCGCTCGCAGTGGCGCTCGACGGTCGACAGCCGCTTTTCCGTGACCTGCTGTGTGCGGTCGGCGTCCGGAATCGGGAAGGCCTCGGGTGCGTCGCTGTCACGGAAACAGACTATGTCGCCTTCCACGGGCCGGTCGAAGGGGAGCCCGCGGTCCAGCCGCTCGGAAAGGATGCGGTTGAAGACGTAGGACTGGGCGGCGTTGACGAACAGCGACTGGAGGTTCGACGGCAGCGCCTCCAGCGCCTCGCGGAAGTCCGCCGGCTCGCTGGCTCCGTTCTCGACCAGCCGGTGACAGATGGAGCGCTCGTAGCCCAGCGCGCCGGGCAGCCTGTCCAGCGCGCCGGCCCAGTCGTGGGTTTCGTCGACGTATGCTCGCGCCTCCTGCGTCGACTCCGGTTCGCGCTCATCCGGGTTTCCGACGTAGGCGAGGACTGCGTTCTTCCACTCGCCGCGGGCGATGGCCAGCCCGACCTCGTGGGTGACCGGCCGGCGAGACCCGAACCGCTGCTGGCCGAAGTAGTTGGGGACGCCGACCGTCGTGTCGCCGTCTGGCAGCGTGGCGTCGCTGGACCGGGCCCTGTCCCCCGTCGGGTCCTCTCCGCTGGCGAACGCCTGCAGGTCGGCCACCACGCTGGCGGCGTTGTCGGTGTTCTCGGTGTCCCGGACGACTATCTCGAAGGCATTGCCCGCCAGATCGCCGAAGAGGATGGGGCGGCCGGCGCGGCCGATAACCTCGATGTCCGTGCCGCCGATCTCCGGCAGGTCCTCGGCTGCGACTCCCTTTACCGAGAACAACTGGGTCGTGACCGCGCGCTTGTCTTTCGTTCCCGCCCACGACACCCGCTCGCGGGAGATACCCAGCCTGTCGGAGAGTTTGCTGGCAAAGTCGTTGGTCTCCCAGTTACGAAGCTCCGCCCGGAAGACGAGATGCGGGTACGCCCCGGTGTCGGCGTCGACCGGTTCAGTGCCGAACGCCTCCAGTTCCCGAACCCGGAAGTCCGCAGGGGAAGCGCGGAGGTGGCCGCCCACCCCGTCGGCGTCGCTGACGTAGTACTCCATACCGACCGCTCGCTCGATTGGGTGGGCCGCTTGCATTGTGTGGCTGTTTGCGGGTCAGCGCTTAGGGCTGGCGTTTGCGGACGCACCCTCGTTTTACGCCGTTCCTCGCACCTAGTGTTATCACGACACACAATCTAGCTGTTTACAGGTCGTGGCTATGCGGGCGACCGGAGAGCACCACGATGCCAAAGCTAGCATGCGAGAGTTGCGGACGAGAGATAACGTTCGACAGGGACGGTCAGGAGTCCCGCGCGCCGATGCGGTACTGTCCACGCTGTGGCGAGGAGTTCCCGCCGCGCGACGAGTGGTAGGCCGGCACGGCGATTATCTGTAGGCCTCGAACTCCCGGCCGAAGATAGCGAAGTAGACGACGCCGACGAGGCCGACGACCGTAGCGACGCCGAAGGCCAGTTCCGGACCGGCCTGTATGACGACATCGCCAACGGGCACTGCCCACTCGCTCCCGTAGAGCCAGCCGCCGAGCGCGGCGCTCGGGATGACCAGCGTGTTCCGAAGCAGGTAGTACGTCCCGGTGACGCGGCCGCCAGCGTCCTGTTCTGCCGGGCCGACGATGAGCGCCTTGTGGGCGGGCAGGCCGGCAAAGCGCAGGCCGGAGAACGCGAACAGGAGCACCAGCACCCACTGGTTGCCCGGCGCGAAGATGAGCAAGAGCGGGAACACGGCGTAGACGAGAAAGCCCAGCGCGACGGCGGGCTTGAGGCCGGCCCACTCGGTGAGCTTTGCGACGGGAGCCATCGAGATGATGGCGACGACCATCTCGACGCCGAGCAGGACGCCGAAGAAGGCGTCGGGCCGTAGCTCCACGCCAAAGCCGGTGAACCCCACCGAGAGAAATTCCGTGACCACGATGACGAAAAACACGTACACCATACCGTTGGCGAAGCGGACGAACGTATCGGCGACCAGAAGCGGTCGGAGTGTCGCCGGCATCGTCCGCAGGTCGGCGAGTATCTGGTCGATGCCCTCGAAGGACTTTCCGAGCGTGTCCTCGCTGGCGTCGTAGAGGAAGTGCTGTGCAACGGTGGCGACGAGACCACAGGCCAGCGCGACCAGTAGCACGCGCTGGAACCCATCGACGAAGGTCGCCGTCGTCGCGAGCAGCGCCGCGGCAGCGAGGGGCCCGAGCAAGAAGCCGATGCGGCGGAACATCTCCGTACTGGCAAACCCCATCGCAAGCCGCTGTGACGGGACGCTCTGTTTGACGATGGCGAAGGTCGCACCCAGCCCGAAGGACTTCCAGGCCTGTGCGAGAAAGAGCCCGACGAACACGAGCGTCCACGCCGGCAGCGTCGTCGCGCCGAGCGTGATGTCGCCGACGACCGAAGCGAGATACCAGATACCGAAGCCGACCGTCGCCAGCGTCGCGAAGGCAGTCAGTGCCAGCCGCGAGCCGATGCGGTCCGACACCGCGCCGCCCGGATAGGGATACACCGCGCTGATGAGGTTCCCGACGCTCCCGTACAGGCCGATGACGCCGGCGCTGGCCCCCAACAGCCGCATGTACTCGGGGATGTAACGGCTGGTCATCTGGAACGCGAGGCTGAACGCCAGCATGGACAGCGACAGCACGAGCACGTCCCGCTCCAGCGCGAAGAACTGCCGGAAGGAGTCGAGCAGGTCCACGTCCTCCTCGGCTCCCGTCTCGGTTGCCATTATCGGAGTGCAGTTTCTCTAACAACTTAACGCTCGAAGAAGAGGCAATCAGCCTCGGCTGTCCCGCCGGGTCCCTGCTCAGTACGGCAAGACGAACAGCACGACCGCCAGGAACGGCGTGAGCGCGAGCATCATCGCAATAGCGTAGCCGAACATCTCCCGGGCCTTGATGCGGGTGATGGCGAGCAGCGGCAGCGCCCAGAAGGGGTTCAGGAGGTTCGTGTGGGCGTCGCCGACGGCGTAGGCCATCGTCGCCTGCCCGGCCGGGACGCCGAGGTTCTGCGCGGCTTCGAGAATCGGCGGCCCGAGAATGATCCACTCACCGCCGCCGGAGGGAGCGAAGATGTTGACCGTGGCACCAGTGAGCCAGGCGATGACCGGGAACGTCTGTGGTGTCGAGACCGAGATGAGCGCGTTGGCCATCAACTGCGCCAGCCCGGAGGTGGCCATCATCCCCTGGATGCCGGCGAAGAACGGAAACAGCAACACGATGCCCGAGGCGGCAGTCGCCGCCTCGCCGAACTTCTCCCGGTAGGTCTGTGGGTCCATGTAGATGAAGATGCCAATCGTCAGGAAGCCGAAATTGACGATGTTCAGCCCGAGCGCGTCGATGCCGGACTGGACGAACTGTGAGACGACCAGCGCGATGCCGGTCAAGCCGATAATCCCGCCGAGGACGCGGCTGTGGTTGATGCGCTCGGCCGGGACCTGCTTGGTGGTTGCAGTCGTTTCCACGCCGCCGTCGCTCGCGGACTCGAACAGGTCGTCTTCGGGGATGTAGTGCGTGATGCCCCGTGCCTGGTCGCCGGTCGGCGTGATGACGTAGAGGACGACGAGGGCGTAGGCTATCGACAGGCCAGTCAGGATGAGGCCGTAGGGGTGGAAGATTGTTTCCGACGCGGAGACGACAACGTCGATGACGCCCTGCTGGATGAACTCGTTGCCCTCGGTTGCGAGGAGGAGCGGCGCGGACCCGGACAGCCCCCAGTGCCAAGTGAGGCCGAGACCGAGATAGCCGGCCACACAGAGGACCGGATAGTGGACGTCGATACCGTTCTCGTGGGCGGTCTTGCCCATCTCCCGGGCGAAAATCGCGCCGAGGATGAGGCTCAGTCCCCAGTGAACCCAGCCGAGCAGCATCGTCAGCAGGCCGACGAGAACGACTGCCTGTTTCCCGGTGTTGGGAAGCTCCGTCAGCCGGCGGATACCGGCGTTGACACGGGGGTGGTACGCCACGACGAAGCCCGTCATCAGGATGAGGACCATCTGCATCGAGAACGTCAGGAAGGCCCAGAAGCCATCGTACCAGAACCCGACCATCTCGACAGGGCCGGACCCGGTGAGGCCGACGCCGGCCAGAAACACGACGTAGCTGAGGATGAGCGCGAACAGGAACGGACTGGGCATCCACCGTTCCACCCACGCGGAGAGTCGATAGCCGATACGTTCGAGGGAAGTTTCATCTGTGTTACCAGCCGACATACTGTTGCCACCTCCTCGCGAATATATCATAAAAGTTTGCTGCTATTTTGTCAGTTCTCCGCTAGTCACCGCTGTGCAGCCACAGTCCGGTGACGCGATTCCGACGACCGGACCGATCCTGACAGATGATTTTATCTCGGGTCCGAAGCAAGTCAGAGTATGTCATACAAAGTCGTCGTCTCTGACACCAAAGTGATGGACGGGGAGACACGGGCGGCGGTGCTGAACGCGGTCGACGCGACTGTCGAAACGATAACGGCGAAAGAGCGGCGGCAGTCGCACGCGCAGTGAAAGACGCCGACGCGTTAATCGTCGACGCCGGCACGCAGGTCACGGCCGAGGTCATCGACGCCGCCGACTCGCTCAAAGTGGTGGGCCGGGCCGGCATCGGCGTGGACAACATCGAC
>NZ_WPCB01000043.1:0-30029 GCF_009741785.1 Haloarcula sp. CBA1122 | reverse complement strand
GCCGGGCGTCGAGCAGGCGCTTGGGACAGAGACGCGCCTCGCCTGGTACGCCGGCCTGATGGCACTGGGGGCGCTGGTCGCAGTGCTCGCCGGGCTCGCGTATCAGCGGACAGCGCGCCACCACACCGCCATTCGACTCGGAGCCATGGCGCTGCCGCTCGCACTGCTCGCAGTTCCGGTCGCGCTCGCACCGGCAAACCCGGTCCACGGTGACGTGCCTGCCGCGCTCGTCGCGGCCTACCGCTGGACGGTCGTGTTCGGCCAGCTAATGCTGTGGGCCACAATCGCAGGGGTTCACGCCTGGCTCGGGGACAGTGATACCCCAGCCGCGGACGACCTGGACTATCCCGCGACCGCGGACTAACGACGACGCGGCTCAGATTTTTCCGGCAACCGTTCCGAGATTCAGCGCCAGGCCGACGATAGCGACGACGGCGGCGATAGCGAGGTTCGTCGTCGTCCCGCCGACGCCGAACGACGCCGTACCGGCCGAGACCAGCGCGCCGAACCCGATCCCGGCAACGACGAGCGCGACACCGGTCAGCCCGACAAGCATCGTGCCGGTCGGACCGAACCGACCGGTCGACCGACTCGCCTCGTACTGGTCGAGCGCGTCGTGCATCGTCTCCGTGACCGATTCCTCTACGTCCGTCATCTGCCCCGAAAGGTAGGTGTGCAGCGTCTTCTCGTGCTCGTCGAGTTCCGTGGCACGTTCTGACAACTGCGCATCGTACTCCGTCAGTTCGGCCTCGCGCTCGTCGAGGGCCGTCTCCCGGTCGTCGAGAGCGGCTTCGCGTTCATCAAGTCGGTACTCCCGCTCGTCCAGTTCCGCCTCTCGCCGGTCAAGCTCCTCCTCGCGGGCGTCATTCTTCTCTTCGCGCCGATCGAGTTCCGCGCTCCGCTGGTCGAGACCCATCTCCCGCTCGTTGAGCCGTCGCTGCATCTGCGCGAACTCCCGCTCACGCTCTGTAGGGTGATCGGCAGCGGCGCTGTCGTCTGCCTCCGACTGTGTCTCCTCGTGGTCCGGGTCTGTGTTATCGGCCATGCTGGGCACCCATACCGAGACGCTACGACTGTCGAATGGTTAGTTTGACACCACATAACACAGTAATCAGAGCCAAACCGGAGATATCACGTCTGAGCGAAAAGTCGTCCGAACGGGCCGTTACCGGCCCAAATCGCTACGTCGACGCGTCAGTGGCGCGAACGGGCCGTCTCGTTCTCCACCTCAACCCGATGCAGCCGGTACGCTCCGCGCTCGCGGCCCTCGTCGTGGTAGACGACCGGCTCCTCGACGGCGACAGCGGTCCCGTCCGCAACTGCGGCCGCCGTCACGACGCCGTCGGTGTCCAATGTGTCGATGGGGCCGTCTGCGACACCGAACAGCCGAAGCGCGTGGTCGTCGGCATCGCGGTCCCGGAAGTTCTGTGCACCGGGGACGGCCAGCAGCGAGCCATCGGTGCCAAGCCCGCTGGCGAAGCCGCCGACGGGCGCGTCCCAGCGACGGTCGCCATCGGGCGAGACGCCAACGGCAGTGTGCTCGGTCGGATGCCGTGCCTCTGTCTCGCGGCCCTCCTCGGGGTAGGTGTTGCCGGTCACAAACACCGCGCCCACCTCTGTCGCGTGAACGTGATTCGGGTACGCGTAGACGATGTCGCCGTCCACGTCGGTCGGCGTCGCCAGCGGGACACGCCAGCGCTCCCGGCCGCCGCTGTCGAGCCGGTAGCCACAGTAGTCGCCGTGGCTGGAGACGACAGCGCCGTCGTCCAGCAAGGCCACGTCACCGACACGCCGCTGGCCGTCGGTGCCGGGGTCCCACATCCAGCGCGGCTCGCCGCCCTCGGCGTCAAGGACGACGAGACCGTGCTGGTGGTCGCCCGGACAGCGGTTGTAGGCGACGGCGACGCGGCCGTCGCCGGCGTCGAGCGAGATCGGCGAGCCGTCGGTTCGGTACGTCCAGTTGACGGTTCCGTCGGGCGCGAACGCGTAGACGACGCTCTCGAAGTGGCGGAGGTCGTTCCCGTCGGCGTCAGTCCGTCGCTCGTACCGTCTGGCGGCGGCATAGAGCCGGCCGCCGTCGGTTGCGAGGCTGGCGACGAACGGCAACAGAAATCTGGTCTCCTGCTGGGCCTCGCCGAGGTCCCCGCGGGTTTCGTACCGCCATCGCAGGTCGCCGCCTGCATCGTGACAGCGGATTTGCCCGCGAGCGCTGCGCTCCCCGACGACGAGGCCGCCGTCGAAGGGCACCGCCGCGACGACGCTGGGTTCCCCGTCCGTGTCGTACTGCCAGCACGGACGTGGGGGGCCGGAGTCCGCCGAGACGTCGAACGCCCGGAGGTCCCCGTCGGCGGTGCCGACGACCGCGAGCCCGTCGGTCAGCGTGACCGCCGAACGGCGGCCCTGATGCCGCGAGCGGGCCGAGGTCACGTCCCCGAGGTCAGCGGTCGGGGCGCGCTGGCTACTCATCGACCGGGAACGCCTCGTGGAGGACGTCGTGGGCCTCACCCAGCCCGTCGAGGACGTCCTCGCCCTGCATGGTGATGCGCGACACCGCCCGCTCGGCGTCGCGGACCGCCACGAGTCGCCCCCGGAGGTAGTCGTACTCGGGGTCGTCTTCGGGGGTCGCGGCGATCTCCTCTTCGAGGTCCACGAGCGCGGCGTCGAGGTGGCGCTCGATGGCGGCCAGCGTCTCCGCGCCGGCGAGGGCCTCGATGGGGCCGGTCATGTGACCCTCCAGCTCCTGTTCGGCGTGCTGGCGGGCGTGGTCGTCTTCGGTACCGAGAACGTTCATGAGGCCCAGTCGGAGGGCCTCGATTTCGTAGCAGCTCATGGTTGTAGTGTTGTAAGGGTGTACTCTCAAAGCGTCTGGTCGACGAGTTCGCTCACGATGCGGTCGCGGTCAAGATGCGAGGAGACGATGTCGGCGGCGTCCTCGTCTTCGACGCCGCCGTACCAGACACCGTCCGGGTAGACGGCGACCATCGGCCCCTCGCCGCAGCGGCCGAGACACGACGACCGCGTGATGCGGGCGTCGCACTGGTCGCTGTCGCGGGCGGCCTGGCGGAGCCGTTCGAGGACCGCCGGCGCGCCGTCCTGCGCGCAGGTCTGGTTCGTGCAGACGGCGACGTGTTTTTCCGGGGCGTCGTGGACGTGCGGGTCGTCGTCGACGTTCTCGCGGTCGGCGTGTTCGGCCTGATGGGTCAGCGCCCGGAGCATCGCGCGAGCGCCGCCCTGGTCCTCCTCGTAGCCGTCGAGCTCGACCTTGTACTTGCAGGTGTCACAGGACATCTCGACGCTCCCCGTTCTCGCTTCCTGCCAGCGGTCGCCAAGCACGTCCAGCAGGCGCGTGTCGGTCCCGAGCGGTTCGCCCGGCGCGGCGTCGACGTAGGGGTACTCCTCGTCGAACTCGCGCGCGCCGTCCTTGATTCGGCCGGTCAGCACGCCGTCGCCGAGCATGTACGGGATGACGACGACGGCGTCGGGCCGGGTCTTGGCGATGTCGTGCAGGGTGTCGTCGAGCAGCGGCTCTGTAACGCCGATGAACGACGCTTCGACCCGCGAGAACTCGCGGCCCTCGTACAGCAGGCGAGCGAGCTTGTGCACGTCGGCGTTTGCGTCCGGGTCGCTGGACCCGCGGGCACAGACGACGGCGGCCACGTCGTCCTCCTCCCGGTCGACGCCCAGTTCGGCCTCGACGGCCGCCGCGCGGTCGTCCAGCAGGTCCAGCAGCGCCGGGTGGACGCCCAGGTGCGCGCCGTTGTTGATGGTCAGTTCCGGGTGGGCCTCGCGGGCCTGCTCGACGGCCAGGGGCACGTCGTTTTTGACGTGACTGGCGGCAAACAGGGAGAGGTGGACCACCGATACCTGCGAGACGGCTCTGGCCAGCCCCGCGATGGCCTCGTCGATAGCCGGCTCGGCCAGTTCGAGAAAGGCCGCGTCGACCGGGATGCCGAGTCGGCCCTCCAGTTCGACCGCAAGGTCGCGGACCTGTTCGTTCGACTTCTCGCGCCGGGAGCCGTGGCCGACCAGCAGCACCGCTTCGTCGTCCAGCGTCTCCGGCGCGGTGATAGCTTCACTCATCGGACTCGTTCAATGCTTTTCTGGAGCTTGCGCCGGCGGCTCGGCGCGAACAACCCCGTCTCTTCGCTGCCCTCGTACAGCCAGTCGCCGAGGGCAGGTGCCGCGTCGTCGGCCACGCCGAACCAGTAGCCCGACGATGTCTCCGAGAGCTCGTCGTAGGGCGCGTCGACCGGACAGCGGTCGAGCAGCGTCTGTATCGTCCGGAGGAGTCGTTCGTCTTCGTGGACGAAGGAGATGCCGACGGCGTTGTCGTCGGACTTGAAACAGACCGTGCCACAGCTTTCGAGCAGCCCCCGGAGGAGCTGGCGGTCGTAGTCGGCCAGCGCGTCGAAGCGGTAGCCGCCCGACTCGCCGTCGAACGGGAGGCCAAGCGCGGCGCTGGCACGGTCAGCGAGGCTGCCGACGACCTGCACCGTGAACTCCTCCTCCTGACGGGTAATCGAGGTGTCGTGGGCATACGCCCGCTCGACGATGCGGCGGTCGGCCCGCTCCGCACCGGCGATGGACGCGAGCCGCCGGGCGGCCGTCTCGTCGTTGGTTCGGACGGTGACACAGCCGTCCTCGCACTCGCCGTCGCCGGCGACCCGGCCCCAGAAGTATGCCGTCTCGGGATGGGCCGCAAGCATGTCCCGCGGCGCGCCGGTCTCGACGCTCATGGCTGGACCTCCTCGTGGTCGGTGCCGGCAGGTGTATCGGCGGCCCCGACGTCCTCCTCGACGGATTCCACGTGAATCGCATCGAGCGGGCAGGCCGCAGCGGCCTGCTCGGCGTCGTCTCGCCGGTCGTCGTCGAAAGTGGCCTCGATTGCCGTCTGGTCGTCCGTCTCGATAGCCGCCAGTCCCTCGCTATCCTCAACGAAGCGGTCGTCGCGGACGAGACAGGCGAAGATACCGTCGCAGGCCTCACGGTCGATAGTGATTCGGTACATTAGTAGTCGTACTTGGTCTCGTAGCCCCGCGGGGTCACCATCCGGTCGTCCCAGACGTAGGTGTCCTCGTTGCCCACGAGGAGGGTGGTGGTCATGTCCACGAGGTCAGTTTCGCCGAGTTCCGGCAATTCGCCGAGTTCGACGATTTCGACCTGTTCGTCCTCGCGGCCAGCGGCGTGGACGACGCCAACGGGCGTCTCGGGGTCGCGGTGTTCCAGCAAGATCTCACAGCACTTCTCGTAGTTGTCCCGGCGCTTGCGGCTCCAGGGGTTGTAGATGGTGATGGTAAAGCCCTCCTTGGCGGCGGCGTGGAGCCGCGACTCGATGGTCGGCATGTCGGTGAGGTGGTCCGACAGCGAGATGGAGACGGTGTCGTTGACCAGCGGCGCGCCGACGCGGGCTGCACAGGACTGGGCGGCCGGGACGCCCGGAACCACGTCGAAATCGAGCATTGTCGCCGTCGCGCCCTTGGACTCGATGATCTCCAGCGCGAGGCCGGCCAGCGCATACACGTTCGGGTCGCCGCTGCCGATGATGGCCACGTCGTTGCCCGCCAGCGCGCGGTCGATGGCCTCCTCCGTTCTGGACACTTCGCCACACATCGGCGTGTTGTAGATGTCGTCGGCTCCCTCAGTAATCTCGTCGGGCAGCAGTTCGACGTAGGTCGTGTAGCCGAGATGTGCTCGGCGTCCATGAGGGCGGAGCGGGCGCGGGCAGTCATCCCCTCCGGCTGCCCGGGACCGAGGCCGACGGCGATGAGCTGGCCCGGTTCGGCGTCGAAGTCGTCGACCGTCGCGCCGACCTCCTCCTCGTCCGAGGAACCGGACGACGAGGACGCGCCACAGGAGCGACTACTGGACGAGGACGACGATTCGGACGACGACGAGGCCCCGCACTTCGAGGCGGTGTCGTCGCCCGTGTCCGGACTCGTCTCTGTCGACGAACTCGCGCTCGCACCGCATTTCGAGGTGGTATCGGTCTCTACTTCGCTCGCGCTCTCGGAGGCGCTTCCCGCCTCGCTCGCCCCGCATTTCGATTCTGTCTCGGTACTTGCGTCAGTAGTGTTGTCAGTGCTCATTGTTAGAAATCGTCGACGTCACGCCCGCCACGCGGGGTGACGAGGAACTCCTGATAATCGTTGCGCCAGACTTCGGTCTCGTGAGTGCCGACGACAATGGACGAACCCATGCCGCCGACCTTGTCGTCGTGTTCGGACAGTTCGCCAAGCGTCGTGATCGTCTCCGTCTCGTCGTCGAGGTTCCGGCCGGCTTCCCCGCGGCCGGAGTCGTTGACGATAGCGGCGGGCACGTCGTCCGCTCGTTCCTCCCGCAGAACATCGACGGCTCGCTCGTAGTCGCGCCAGCAGTTGTAGAGGACGACGACGAAGCCGCTGATCGCGGCCGCCCGGAGCTTCTCCTCGATTTCGTCCCAGCCGCGCCATTTGTCCGACAGCGAAATCGTACAGAAATCGTTCGACAGCGGCGCTCCGAGGTTCGCCGCGCCGGACAGCGCCGCGGTCACGCCGGGGACGATTTCGATTGGCACGTCGTCGGCGTCGTCGGCGTCGGCCATCGTAAAGAGGAGGTCGGACTTCCCGTAGACGTTCGGGTCGCCGCCGGAGACGTGGGCGATGTCCTCGCCAGCCCGAACCCGCTCGAAGGCCTCGCGGGCGAGTTCGACCTGCTTCCCCATCGACGAGCGGATGAGGGTCTGCCGACTGCCGTCGGGCCGCTCCAGTACGGCCCCTTCTTCGCCAGCGATTTCGCCGTCATCGGTTTCGCCGTCGAGTTCAGCCGATTGGGGCGGGAGCGTGCCGTCCTTCCGGAGGAACTCCTGATAGAGGTTCGAGGCGATGATGCAGTCAGCGGTCTGGATGACGTCTTTCGCCCGCTGAGTCATGTCGTGGGGGAGCCCCGGCCCGATACCGACCACGTACAGCGTC
Source organism: Haloarcula sp. CBA1122 (assembly GCF_009741785.1). NCBI lineage: Archaea > Methanobacteriati > Methanobacteriota > Halobacteria > Halobacteriales > Haloarculaceae > Haloarcula > Haloarcula sp. CBA1122. The sequence goes on along the minus strand of NZ_WPCB01000043.1, from coordinate 23,079 downwards.
CCGTAGTCAGCGGGACGCGTCGCCTCGGTCGCGGCCGTTGTCGACTGGCGTCCGTCGCTACTCATCCTGGCGCTCCGCGACCCGCCGGTCGATTCTCGATACTGTGGCGCATGGTGAGTACAACGCCGCTTTCGCATAAAACAATTGTGCTTGTACTAGTCCAAGCGCAGGTGTTGGGAGACCATATTTCAGTTGTATCCGGATTCGGGAGGGAGTCGAGAGCGGTCGCTGTTCAACCGTAATCGTGCCCGCGAATCGCACCGCAGACAGTCGATACCCCTCGTCAGGTGTTCGACAGCCCGCCGTCGACGACGAGGCTCTCGCCGTTGACGTAGGAGGCCATGTCGCTGGCGAGGAACGTCGCCACGTCGGCGATTTCCTCCGGTTCGCCGAAGCGGCCGGAGGGGATGAGTTCCTTCAGCATCATTTTCGTCGTGTCGTCGATGCGCTCGTCCTCGAACATCTGGGTCTTGCTGTAGCCCGGATGGATGGCATTGACCCGGATGTCGTAGTTGCTCAGGCGATCCGCAAGCGCGTACGTGAACAGTCGGACTGCGCCCTTCGAAGTGCAGTAGTTGACCAGCAGGCCGGTGCCGCGGATGCCGCCGGAGCTGGACATATTGATGACAGTGCCACCGCCGTTCTCCCGCATCGCCTCTGTCGCGACCTGCGCGCCGAAAAACACCCCCTTCGTGTTCACGTCCATCAGCCGGTCGTAGTCCTCCTCAGTCGTCTCGTAGAAATCAGCTATCTCGGAGATGCCGGCGTTGTTGACCATGATGTCGATGCCACCCAGTTCCTCGGCCGCGGTGACAGCCACCTCCAGGTCGTCGGGGTTGGTCACGTCGCACTCGACGAAGTGTGCTGTTTGGTCTGTCTCGGCTTCGACCAGTTCGTGGGTCGGTTCGCCGCCCTCGCGTGGTTCTTCCTGCAGGTCCGCGACAATAACGTCCGCACCGTTCTCGGCGTACGTCTTGCAAATGGCCCGGCCGAACCCGCTCGCGCCGCCCGTGACGACCGCCGTCTTGTCTTCGAGTAGTGTTGTCATGCGACATTTGTCACCACAGGCTCACATAATAAATAAGTTTAGAGTTGTACAGTGGCAAGAACTCGGAACAGTTGTGGAGTCGCGGCCAGAGATGGTTCAGTAGCTGCTCGGTGACCGAAGACCGGAACTGAAACCGCAATGCCTGAGAAAAAGCGAGATTAGCGCCCAATAGCGACGGTCACAGCTTCGTCATAGCGGGTCTTCTCGGCCAGCAGATCGTGCTCGCTACCGGCGGCGATGGCCGACGCCTCCGCGATGCCCGGCCAGCCGATGAGTTCCTTCGACCGCGAGGGGGTCGGTCCCTCGAACTCCTCCAACGTCTCCTTCTCGAAGGCAATGACACCTAGCCCCCACTCCTCAGCAGCGGCGAGCATGCCTTCCTCGTCGGCTTTTCGGGTGCCAGTCGCGATGAACTCCACGTCGTCACGGTCGAGGTCAGCCTCGTCCAGCGCCTGTTCCCAGGCCGCGTGGAACTGCTCGACATCCGCGCCAGCGACGCTGCCACAACCGAGCACGACGCCGTCGTCCTTGTTCCGCTTCAGGACGGTCACGTCGTCGTCGACCAACACGGCCTTCGGGCCGTCGAGGCGCTCGATGGGGCCGAGTTCGTCGTCCAGCACGGCGAGGTTCGTCGCGACCGTCGAGTCCCCGTTGACGACGTGGGCGTCAAGCGCCTTGGCCTGCTTCTCGACGCCCTGCTTGTCGGCGGCCTCGCTCGCGGTCGTCATCGCCGGCACCGCGCCCATGCTTGCGAGGTCGTCGGCGACCTGATTCGCGCCGTGGTGGCCGCCGGTGATGGGGATGGCCCAGGTGAGCTCCTCGTCGACGACACAGATTGCGGGGTCGTCCCACTTGTCGTCGAGCAGGTGTGCGGTCTTGCGCATCGCGATGCCGCTGGCCATCAGGCCGATGAAGCAGTCGTACTCGCCCCAGTGCTCCTCGAACACGTCGCCGTGGTATTCGAGGATGTCGATGGACTCGTAGCGGTCGCCGATGCCGTCGACGATGTCCTCGGCGGTGTCCATCTTCCGCTCGAACGCGACGATAGCGATATTCTCGGCTACTTCGCCGTCTGAATCGGGTGCTTTGCAACCGTGCGAACCGGAGTCGTCGTCTGTGTCAGTGCTCATGAGTTAGGTCCGGCCGGTGAAACTGCCCCAGGCGACCGGCCGGGCAGCCGCGTGGGTGATGTCTGTGAGTCAATACTCGACTGCGAGGTGACGCGAAACTGCTGTCGGCGCGCGCTGGCGCGCTCGGATGGCGCGCCGATGCTGTGCGAGGGACGAACGGCCGACGACAGTCGGGAGTGAGTCGGTTGGGGAGGCGTGTGGCTCGCGGTGCAGCGCGGTGCTGTCGGGTGGACTGAAAGGGGCCGGTCGCTCCGGAAAGACGGCCGAAGCAAGCACGCGAGCGAAGCGAGCGCGCACAGCGAGGCCCTCGACCGGAGCGACCGGGGGCTTTCGAATTGTGCTTGACCAATTTGACGAGTCATCCTAGTCGTCGGCTTCCTGCGTTCCGTCAGTCGAGTCACTTCCACGGTTCGCCCAGTCGCCATAGAGGAAGGAGCGCTCGTAGTCCTCACCACCAACAGCGTCACCAATCACAACCATCGCAGACGCCCGATACCCGGCGTCTTCCAGTTTCTCGCCAATGGTCGCAATCGTGCCTTCGATGACGTCCTCGTCGGGCCAGGAAGCGTGATAAATCGCCGCAACAGGCGTCTCTGGGTCGTGGCCGTCTTCGAGCAGACGGTCCATCGTCTCGCTGACGGCGTGGGTTCCCAGATAGATACAGGTCGTCACGTCGCCCATGCCGACGAACTCGGAGATGTGATCCTCGTCCTCGTCCAGTGTCTTGCCCTGCGGGCGGGTGAAGGCGACGTGGTTGGCGACCTCGTTCAGCGTCAACTGCGTGCGCATCGTCGCGCTGGCGGCGAACGCCGAGGTGACGCCGGGAACGATGTAGGTCGGGACCCCCTCGTGTTCGAGCGCGTCCATCTGCTCCAGCGCGGCTCCATAAATCGCGGGGTCGCCGCTGTGGAGCCGGACGACGGTGTCGCCGGCCTCGTAGGCGTCGCGCATCAGCGGAATCAGCTCCTCCAAGTCCTTGCCGATAGAGGAGACCGTCTCGGCGTCGTCGCAGTACTCCTCCAGCAGTTCGCTGTTGACGAGCGAGCCGGCGTGGACCACGAGGTCGGCGTCGGCCAGCAGTTCGCGGCCGGCGACGGTCAGCAGCCGGGGGTTGCCCGGCCCGGCCCCGACGAAGGGGATGCCCTCCTGCTCGTCGCCGGCGCTGTACTCGTATACGCGGTCGTCCCGGTTCCCGGCGACGGAGTCGATTGCCGTCTGCGGGTCCGTCTTGTCAGTCTCGCCAGCCTCGTTCGGTTCCTCAGTCATGCTGCACCTCGTCGCCACAGAGAGCGGCTTCGGAGCGCTCCTGTCGCACTACCGCCCCAGACCCGTTTTCGCCGCCGTCGGTCACGACGCCGCTCTCGTCGGCCGCTTCGAGGAAGGCGTCGGTCGCCTGCTCGACGCGGGTCTCGGGCTTCTCGGCGTAGGCCAGCGTGTAGTAGTCTCGCTCGTCGATCTCGCTTGGGTCGTCCGTGACAACTGTCTCGCCCTGTTCCATGAACAGCCGGCGGCCGTACACAACGTCGTAGCCGGCCTCGACCAGCCCCTCGTGGGTCGCCGGCGCGTCGGTCACCTTGAACAGGATCATCCGATCGGGGCCGGTCGGCGACGCGCCGCGGTCGGCCTCACGCAGCGCTAAGCTTGACCCCGCGGTGATTTCGACGCCGAGCGCCGTCGCGAACGCCGACATGGCGCTGACGCCGGGTACCACTTCGAGGTCGACCTCGGGGTGGAACGCCGCCAGCGTCCGCCGGAGATGGCCAAAGGTCGAGTAGACGTTCGGGTCCCCGAGCGTGACGAAAGCGGCGTCGCCGTCGCGGGCCGTCTGCGCGATTTCGGCGGCGGCGTCCTTCCAAGCCGCCCGGAGTTTCTCCTCGTCGCGTGTCATCGGGAAGTCGAGGTCGCCGATGCGCTCCTCGGGGACGTGTTCGGTCGCGACCGAGCGCGATAGCCGCCCCGGCGAGTACACCACGTCGGCGGATTCGAGGGCGCGCTTCCCGCGGACGGTCACCAGGTCGGGCTGGCCGGGACCGAGGCCGATGCCGTAGAGCGTCATCGGTCGCCTCCGTCCTGCGCCGCAGATTCGGCCGGCGACCCGCCGTCGGCAGCAACGTCCTCACTGGCGCTGCCGACGAGCATGTACACCGGGTTCTCCGAGTTGAAACTCGTCGCGCCGGCGAGTTCGTAGCCGTGGCTCACCTGGAACTGGACGACCTCCTCCAGAATGTCGCGCTCGCGGAAGGCCTCCGTCGCCGCGCCAGCGACTTCGAGCCGCGAGACGTTCATCACGATTCGGTCGACACCGGTCTCGACCGCGTGGTCGAGGATGGCCTCGTAGTTGCGCGACCCGCCGAGGAAGAGGGCGTCGGCGTCGTCCGGCAAGCCCTCCGGGGCCTCGGCCTCACGCAGTTCGACATCGGCGTCGACGTCGTTAGCGGCGAGGTTCTTGCGAGTCACGTCGAGTCGGTTCCCCTTGCGTTCGAGCGCAGTGACCCGCCCGGCCCGGCGCGCCGCCGTGATGGTGACGGCACCGGTACAGGAGCCGACCTCCGCGAAGTGGTCGGACCCGGTGAGAGCGAGTTTGCTAGCGAGAACGGCCCGGACCTCCGGCTTGGTGGGACCGGCCTTCGCATCGTGTGGGAGCGAGACGCGGGACATCACGCTATACAACTGCAGTAGCGCGTAAAACAATTTTGGTTGTATTAATCCAAGTCGAGATGACAGCGGCATCGGTGCCGGACAGGGGCGAGTCAGCGGGCCGATTGACAGCAGCGCGAGCGGGCAGTATCAGAGCGGTGCCCAGAAGCCGGGTCAGACCAGAGTCTAGATTCCGGGTCAGAACTCCGGACCGGGTGCCGGCACGCCGTCGCTGTCGTCGCCGCCGTCCAGATCGAACTCCTCGCGCAGTTCGCGGATGCGGTCTCTGATGTCCGCGGCCAGTTCGAACTCCAGGTTGTCCGCGGCCTCCTGCATCCGTTCTTCCAGTTGCTCTATCTGGCGGGCGGCCTCGTCGGCGTCGCTCGCGCCGTCGCTGGAAATGCCGCCGGTGTCGGTCTTGCTCCCCGGCAGGTTCGTTTCGCCGACTTCCTTCTCGATAGTCGTCGGCTCGAAGCCGTGTTCCTCGTTGTACTGCTGCTGGATGCGCCGGCGGCGCTGGGTCTCCTGGATGGCCGACTGCATGGCGTTGCTTCGCTCGTCGGCGTACAGTACCACTTCACCGTTGACGTTCCGGGCGGCCCGGCCCATCGTCTGGACGAGCGTCGTCTCCGACCGGAGGAACCCCTCCTGGTCGGCGTCCAGAATCGCAACGAGCGACACCTCGGGGATGTCCAGCCCCTCCCGGAGGAGATTGATGCCGACCAGCACGTCGATGTCGCCAAGCCGGAGCGACCGGATGAGTTCGTGCCGTTCCAGCGTGTCCGTCTCGTCGTGCATATAGGCGACGTTCACGCCGGACTCCTCCAGGTACTCCGTGAGGTCCTCGGCCATCCGCTTGGTCAGCGTCGTGACGAGCACCCGTTCGTCGCGCTCGACACGTTCGTCGATGCGCTCCAACAGGTCCTCGACCTGGCCCGTCGCCGACGCGATCTCGACGGCCGGGTCCACGAGGTGGGTCGGTCGGACGATCTGCTCGACCACCTGGTCGCTGTGTTCGCGCTCGTAGTCACCCGGCGTCGCGCTCACGTACAGCGTCTGGTCGGTCTTCTCCTCGAACTCCTCGAAAGTGAGCGGGCGGTTGTCGAAGGCCGTCGGCAGGCGGAAGCCGTTCTCGACGAGGCTCTCCTTGCGGCTCTTGTCGCCCTCGAACTGGCCGCGGATCTGGGGGAGCGTCTGGTGGGACTCGTCGACGACCGTGAGGAAGTCATCGGGGAAGTAATCCAGCAGGGTGTAAGGGGCTTCACCCGTCTCGCGGTCCGAGAGGTGGACCGAGTAGTTCTCGATACCCGAACAGTAGCCCGTCTCCTGCATCATCTCGATGTCGAACGTGGTCCGCTCCTCGATTCGCTGGGCGGCGACGTGGTCGCCCTGTCGCTCGAAGTAGCTGATACGCTGGTCCAGCAGTTCCTTGATTTCGTCGATGGCCCGCTGGAGCCGCTGTTCGGGAATGGAGTAGTGTTCCGCCGGGTGGAGCAGGGCGGCCGGTTCCTCGCTTTTGACCTCGCCCTCCAGCGGGTCGACCTTCAGCATCCGGTCGATCTCGTCGCCCCAGAACTCCACTCGGAGGGCGTAGCGGGCATACATCGGGTAGATCTCCAGCGTGTCCCCGCGCACGCGGAAGGTCCCCTGTGTGAAGTCCACGTCGTTGCGCTCGTAGTTCAGGTCGACCAGCCGACCGAGCAGGTCGTCGCGCTCGATCTCCTGGCCCACCTCGAGCGAGAGGGACATGTCGATGTAGTTTCGCGGGTCACCGAGGCCGTAGATGGCCGACACCGACGCGACGACGATGACGTCGTCCCGGGTGAGCAGTGAGCGCGTCGCGGAGTGGCGCAGCCGGTCGATCTCGTCGTTGATGGAGGCGTCCTTGTCGATGAAGGTGTCCGTCTGCTCGACGTAGGCCTCGGGCTGGTAGTAGTCGTAGTAGGAGACGAAGTACTCGACGGCGTTATCCGGGAACAACTCGCGGAACTCCTCGTAGAGCTGGGCCGCGAGGGTCTTGTTGTGGGCGATAACGAGGGTCGGTTGCTGAATCTCCTCGACGACCCAGGAAACGGTGTTTGTCTTCCCGGAGCCAGTCACACCGAGCAGGGTCTGCCGGTCCATCCCCTGGCGATAGCCCGACGCGAGCCCTTCGATAGCCTCGGGCTGGTCGCCCGCCGGCTCGAACGGGGCGTCGACACGGAACTCGCGGTCGACATCTGGTCGGTCGATAGAGAGTGGTCCGCCGGTGTCGCTCATTACCCACACATCGGGCTGGACGGACTTGAGCCGCGTGGTTCGTGAAGCGTTAGCAGACCGGCTTCGGGTTCACGCCGAGATCTTCGAGCGTCTCGAAGTATTCGTCGTAAGCCGTCGAGATGACATCGATAGCAGCAGCCTCCGCGGCGTCCCAGTCGTCGTCGCTCTCACACACCGCATCGAGCAGTTCGGCGGCCTCGTCGCGGAGGTCCACCACGTCGCTGCCGGCGCTGCGGAACGTACTCGCCGTCTGTGGGTCCGCTTGGCCGGTGAAGAAGCCGGTGTACTGCTCTTTGACCTTCTTGTCGACGAGCGACCAGCCGACGAAGCCGCCGAGGCGTTCGACGGTCCCATCGAGGTCAGCGAGCACGCCGTGCATTGCCGGCGTCCGGTCGACCGGATCGGCGTCGATGCTATCGCGGCGCTCAGCCGTCTCGCCCGCCGCATCGGCGAACAGCACCGCCGCGTCGTCGTGGCCGTCGTCGCTCCAGGCGTCGAACGTGTCGTGAGCTGCCTGCTCGCGGGCGGCGGCCGCCGAAAGCACTACGTCCGGTTCCATCTCGCCGCGGGTGTCAGCATAGAGCGTCTTCGAGGAGCCCAGTCGGGAGAGTTCCGTCTGCTGGTCGTCACGAACTGCGTCGATAAGGTCGGCTGCGGTCATACTCTGGCCTGTGGCCGGCGCGGGCTTGTAACCATCGGACCCGCCGCTCGAAGGCTCGTATGGCTGCGGGGAGTAAGCCCCCTTCTGTTCGGGCCAGCATTCGGCTGAGCGGCCACGTCCAGCGCTCGCGCGCAGCGTCGGACTACCTGTCGACGCGGCCTTGCACCGGTGAGGTTTCGCCGTTCCATCGGTCCGTCGCCGGAAGCGTGGGGCGTTTGCGGCCCACGGAATGCGTGGGGCGTCTGCGGCCCACGGGTGGAGCACGGATGTGGTCCACAACTGCGCGCCCCGGAGTCACCGGGTCGCGACTGCCCTCGGTGGGTTAACTCTCCCTCGCTTTGGCCGCGTGCCACACCGTCTGGTGGGGCACGACCAGCCTCGCTCGGGATTCGCACACCTCATCGGTCCGGCGACGACGTGTCGTTGCTGTTCCAGAGCCGACGGTCTCCCGCCCCGGGCTTGCGCCCGGTCACCTGTCCGACAGGTGGGGGGACTTTCCTCATGGCTTGCGCCACGGGAGCCGGCCTCCCGCTGCCACTTACTGCTACGCCAGTGCCGCGAATAAGGCTTACCAACGACCTTTTTCTGCGTCGGGTTCGCGCGAAGCGCGAACCACTCCTTGAAAAACGTCGACGAAAAAGGCCGGACTCGCCACACCGCGGCGAGTCCGGGGAAACCGCTCGCTTCGCTTGCGGTATGTTCACGGTGACTTAAATTGTGTCTCATCCTCAGGCAGACCTGCCCTCCCCCCCGGGTCGCGCGACAGAGCGCGCTCCCGGTCACAGCGTCGGGAGAAACTGTGTGAGAAAGGCGGGTCACAGCGCAATTCGACAACAGTCGAGACGCGAATGCCCAGCAGTGTGACTTAGTCGTCAGAGGGGAGCGGCTCGCCGGCACCATCGGTCGGCGCAGGCGAGGACTGCATGTCGTCGTCCTCTGCGTAGGGGTACCACGTCATCTTCGTGTTGTGCATGTACGGGTCGTGGTAGTCCGTCTCCTCGGGCTCGACCATCTCGGCCAGCGTCTCCTCGTCGCGATCCTCGACGAAGTCACGGAAGGTCTCGCCGCCCTCGCGAGCGTCCTCGAAGTTGTTGACGAGGTTCTTGATCGCGCCGGGGACTTCGTCGGCCGGGACGCGCATCTCCACCCAGTCGGCGAAGCGCGGGTCGTCGCCGAGGCCGCCGCCGAGACCGATGTCGAGCGCCTCGACCGGTTCGCCGTCCTTGCGGGTCTTCATGCCGCGCAGGGACACGTCGGCGATCTGAGGCTGGGCACAGGAGGCCGTACAGCCAGAGAGGTGGATGTGGAAGTCCTTGTGGTCCTCCGGCAGTTCGACGTTGTCCTTGAGCCAGCGGGCGTAGCGGACCTGGCGGTTCTTCGTCTCGACGATAGAGAGCGAGCAGTACTCCGTGCCCGTGCAGGCGATAGAACCGCGCATGAACGGCGACGGGTCCGGGGAGTAGTTCTCAAGGAGGGGTTCGCTGGTGAACTCGTCGAGGTTCTCCTCGGGCACGTCGGTGACGATGATGTTCTGGCGCTGGGTCAGTCGGACCTCGCCGGAGCCGTACTCGTCGGCGAGTTCCGCGAGTTCGAGCACGTCGTCGGCGCCCATGCGGCCGACCAGGACGTTCAGGCCGACGTAGTAGTTGCCGTCCTTCTGTTCGTGAATCCCGACGTGGTCGTTGTGCCCGTCCTGGGACCCGGTGTTGTAGCTGTACTGGTCGCGCATGTCCTCGCCGGCGGTCGACAGTTCGAAGTCGACGTAGTCGTCCTGGAGGACCGAGCGCATCTTTTCCGGCCCCCACTCGTCCATGAGGAACTTGATGCGGGCGTTGAAGCGGTCCTCGCGGTCGCCGTGGTCGCGGAAGAGCGCGGACATGCCGTGGGCCACGTCGGCGGCCTGCTCCGGCGGGACCCACACATCGATATCGCGGGCGAGGCGCGGTTCCTTGCGGGAGAGGCCCCCGCCGATACGGACGTTGAAGCCGAGTTCGCCGTCCTTCTCGGCGGGCTCGAAGGCGAGGTCGTTGATGTCGCCCTGGCCACAGCCTTCGTCACAGCCGGCGATGGCGACCTTCCACTTGCGCGGGAGGTTCGAGTAGTCGTCGTTGCCCTTGAACGTCTCGTGGAGGTCCTCGGCGACGGGCCAGGCGTCGACGTGCTCGTGTTTGTCCTTGCCGGCGACGGGACAGCCGACGATGTTCCGCCAGGAGTCACCGCAGGCCTGCTGGGTGCCCAAACCGACGGCTTCGAGCTTCTCGAAGATCTCCGGGATGTCCTCCAGTTTGATCCAGTGGAGCTGGATGCTCTGGCGGGTCGTCCAGTCACAGTAGGCCTCGCCGAACTCGGGGTTATCGACGGGGCCGGTCGCGTACTCCTTCGCGACTTCGCCGATGACTTCGAGCTGGCCGGGCTTGATGACGCCGTTTGGCGTCCCGATGCGCATCATGAAATACGACTCCTGGCCGGAACGCTGGTGGTACAGCCCCCACCATTTGAAGCGCTCGAACCAGGCGTCGTGCTCGTCTTCCGGAATGGCGTCCCAGCCCTTCTCTGCGAACTCCATCAGATGCTCTCGAATCTCGTTACCGTAGACCTCGTCCTTCCATTTCTCGACTTTACTGGGCATAGCTAATGTGTTCTTCCACAAGTCTCACAGACTTATACAACACACTTTGCCGTCAACCGTCGCCACCACTCCCCGAAACAAGAAATTGTTGCCTATTCATCGGGACGGGCAAGCCGGGTTCGCTTCTCCGGAAAATGGACGCTCTCGTGGACGACACCGTAGAATTCGCCGGAATCGGGGTCTACGACGCGGCCGACCGTCAGCCAGTCGGTAACACCGCTTTCACCGCAGGCGATACACTGACCGACTATTCGCGCCTGAATATCCGGGTAATCCACGCCCACTTTTACGAACCCCTCGGCGAGGAAATCCGTCGTCTCACACCCACAGAAGTCGCTTCGAGCCAACAACCACAGGTCCGAGACGTTCACTTCCCGCGAGTCGTTGACGGAAATCCAGGCCCCGTCGTCGAGCTGGTGAACGTCGGTCGTCATTACATATCATTAGATTCCAGAGATACCTGAGAGCATCGGCGGTCACAAGTATCACCGGATCGGGTCGAATCCACCGCAGTCATGCGGTGAGTGTATCAGAACATAATGACCCACTATTTGGTGGGATCTGTACGAGATACGAACATATGTTGCCTGTAAGTCGCAGTGCGGGCCAAGCTTACAGGAGAGTCCGTGTTTAAGATAGTGGGGGCGTTACGAAGGAGTACGACACCACGCGGCGGCCACGCAGGTCGCTGCTGTGACAGAAACGATGACGAACGCACAACAGACCCACGACGACGACGCCGAACGCGAAGAGCCGACCACAGACCACCTCGACAACGTCGAGGATGGCTGCGGTTGCACAGAAATCTGGGAGCACATGAGCGAAGAGCGCGAGAGCGCCTCTGACGACTGATACAGACTGTTGTGACTGCGTATTAATTGCGCCGGCCCGGGTCGGCGAAATCCCGGAATGACTTACAATAGCCTGTATGACACCCCTGTACGGGATACTTTTGTGCGGTGCTCCCCAAGCACGTATCGATGCCTGAGGGGCCCGACAATTACGTTCCATCGACCGACCGTGAATCACCGGTCGGTAAACCGGTCATCCGCGGGGACCCGGCACTCACTGGCCAGCGGCCCGAGGAGGCCATCGAGTTCGATCCCGACGACCCCGAGAGCCTCGAGCTCGCCGCCAGAACGGTCGAGAAGTTCTCCGAGAACACCGCCGGCGCCGACGACAACGTGTTCATTCTGCGCGGCGCGGCCGCGTGTGCAGCCCTGGTCCGTGGTGAGGGGTCCTACAAGGCCGCTGCCGAACGGGCCGGTGGCGAAGCCTCGGTCTCGTTCATCCGGAAGTGGTCCCGCGTGCACGACCTCCCGCGGTCCGTCCGTATTCACGTCGCCAAGGGAGAAATTGCGCCGACGGCGGCCAAACACATCGCCAGAGTCTCCGGCGAGTCCCGCCTCCTGCTGGCGTGGGCCGCCCTCGACCACGACCTCACCGTCCGCCAGATCCGGTCCGTTGCCAGCAGTGTCAACGACGGCGCGTCCGTGGACGCGGCGCTCGCCAGAAACGGGTACGCGCTGGGCGAGTTGCGGACACAACTCGGCCGCGACGCCTACTGTCGACTCCGCCGGCAGGCCGCACTCGATGGGGCCTCCCCCGGAGAAGTCATCAGCGAGGCTATCGAATCGTACTTCGACGACGGACCGTAAGGTCTTAATCGCCGCTCCCCCGAGCGAATAGCGAGGGCCGGTAGCTCAGTTAGGCAGAGCGTCTGGCTTTTAACCAGATGGTCGGGGGTTCAACTCCCTCCCGGCCCGTGCAACGAACCGACAAGCACCGCGAGTCGGTGAGTGAACCGGCAGGAAGGAGTTGAACTACGGCACGAGCGAACGTAGTGAGCGAAGTGCAGGTGGTTCAACTCCTGCCCGGCCCGCTGTTCTGTGTACAAGAAGCAGCGCGACAGGACAGAGTTCGAGACCGGTTCATTTACCACCGAGACGGCGGATGGCACCAGTATGGACGGAAATACCGGTACAATTCAGCGCGCACTCGCGCAACCGCTGCGCCCGTTGGGCGTGACTGTGGGCGTACTGCTCGTCGTCGCCACGCTCGCTGCGATTGCCAGCACGCCGTGGCAGACGTACGCGTCGATGGGCGCGGTAATTATACAACTGGCGGCAGCGGTCGTGATGGGGTTGATCGGTGTCGGACTGGCGTACATCAGCTGGGCAGCCGACGCGTAAGTCAGTCGCCGAGAACAGAGCCGAAAACAGACGTCTTGTTATCCGCGGACGGGCATATACGCCATCCCTAGCATCAGCACGGCAGCGATGCCCGAGAGTATCGAGACGCCCCAGATGCCGTTCTTGCGCTCGTGGAAGTAGTCCTGCTGGTCGAGCGTCGTCTGGTACTGGTCGTACTGCTGAATCGGGACGATCTGGACGGTGCTATGGTCTGGGAAGTGCGTGAAGAACTGCTGCTCGTTCAGCGTGACGTTCCCACCCTCCGAAAGTTCGATTGTGTTCTCGCGCGGTGCGAACCATTCGAGGGTCGCGCCGTCGTCGGTCACTTCAGAGATCGTGGTCTCCTGGGTGCCGCTATCGGTCGCGTGCGGGTAGGTATCGCCGGTGGTGAACGACACCGTCTCCGGCTCTGGGAGCCATTCACTCAGCGGGACTTGCGTGTTGTTCGACCGGTAGACTACGTACTCGGTCCCGTTCTGGGTCGCCAGCGTGTTCTTGACCGAGGTGTCCTCGGCGAGGAGCGCACTGACGTTGAGTTCTTCTTCGAGGGTCACCGTACTCTCGTTGCTGTCAGTGTGCACGCGGTAGGTATCGTTCTGGTAGGTCGTCGTGGCGTTGTGCTCTAACGTCGCTGTATACCGTGACGATTCGTTCGTCCACGAGAGGTCAGCTGCCATGCTGCCACCGCCACCGCCGCCGTGGCCGCCACCGCCACCGCCGGACATGTGGATGTTTGTGGCTGTGTATTCCGTTCCGTCGACAGTGAACGTACTCTCGTTGGTCAGTTCGGCGTCAGCGTCGAGCGACACCGCCGGCCGCTGACTCTCCGCGACGCCGATGTAGGCGTACGCAGCAACACTGATAACGAGGAAGAACGCGAAGTACGCCGCCGCGGCTCGTCGTTGCATATCAGGAGGGTCAGTCGCCGCGCCGTTTAATGATTACTTTTCGAGTGTCTTGATAGACGGGTGGTAGGGGCGTCTCGCCCCAGTAACGGCGGTGTCGATGTATCGCATCGGTCAGGCTATATCGGACTCGCCAGCGAGAACGTCGTAGCTGTCGAGCGTCCCTGCCATCGACGGGGCATCCGGATCGTCTTTCCGCTGCGTACCGTAGTCCATCCACACGCCGCTCGTGTAACTGTACATTTCGAAGGCAGCCTCGGTCTCGACGACAATGTCGATGACTGCGTCCTCGGGGGCGTCATCGAGAACGACGGCCGACCGAACGTCGTTGTCGTGGTGCACCACCCAGACTGCGACAGCGCCATCGATGTCTTCCAGCAAGGCACTGGCTTCCGTCGGCGAGAACGGGCGGTGGGGCCAGTCGTCGACGGGTTCTGGTTTGTCCATACCAGTCGGACGGGCCGGAACGGCATCGGTGTTCCCCTGTTCAGAGAGTCGTCCGACCGTCAGTCGGCGAAGTAGCTGGTGAAAAAGCCGGACAGGAACGACGAAATAGCGACGGCCATGGCCATGTCAGTCAGGCTCCACGGCGCGTCCTCGTCGTCGGCCAGCCAGACAGTGATACCGACGCTGACGACCAGTGAGACGATCCCGTTGAGGAGGTGCTTGCTCTTGAGCAAACTCATACACCTATCCGTTGGTGCGGGGTTCGTATAGAGATTACCCACGAGCGACGTGTCGCTGACCGAAACGCGGCCGCTGAATTCGCGTGATGGGTAGTGCTGGCGCTGGGACAGTTAGCCGTTACAGCAAACCGTGTACCGAACCTCTGAGTGAACGAGCGATTCGACCTGCTCGACGACGCCGTCGACCGTCTCGAACGGTCCGAACTTGCTCACGACCGCCCCGTCCGCGCGTAACACGACTGTCCACCGGTACCCATCCGGGCTATCGTTCCGCTCGAACGCGAACTCGCGGTCGGGCAGTCGAGCGACGACTGGGCCGTCAGTAGTGACCGTCCACGACACGCTATCGGCAAGCGCGCTCTCCAGTACTGTTTCGAGTCGCCGGGCGAGTCTGGTCATCGGTTCGTCCCGTGCGTCCATACAGAAACGTAGAGGGACAGAAGCATAAGCCGTTGTGACACTACACAATGTTCAAACGGCCCAAACCCGTACATGGGGTGTGACTCAGTCGCTTCTCGTCTACGACGGCAGTACCGACCTGTTCCGGCGCGCTGCCGAGACGGTAACCCGCTGTGCCACGGACATCACGCCGGTCCCCTGGGAGTCCGACGCGATTCAGGCGTTTCTCCAGGCACAGTTCGACGACCTGCCGTTTGCGTTCATCCTGATTGAAGGCGAGTCCGTTCACGTCGGCGAAGCGGCTGTGAAGGAAGCGCTGGAAGGCCTCGATGTCGCGGCCCCTGTCGCCCGGTTGGCCGAGCAGGTGTATCCCACCGCCGCCGCGCCGTTCGGGCGTGTCGTCCACGGCCAGGTCCCGGCCGACATCCACGGGACCTTTCCACTGGACGAGGCGGCGAAAGCACACATCGCGCCGCTCCGGCAGGTCCACACGATCCCTGTCGAAACAGAGTGATCGAGACGGTCAGTGATATGGTCGACCAGAACTGGCCTGCCACGCGGTCGCCATACGACAGTGCGTCGCGCGCAGAGACCACATGCGCCGATTTCGTACGCTTCGGATAATGAGCGACTGCGTCGACTGCTCCGCTGTTCGGAGGGTTGAAAACCTGTGACCGGCTACTGCAGGTATGCTGCGGCAGGCCGTCGAGGACGCGTTCACCCTGCTTGCTGTCCTCGTCGTTCTCTCCCTCGTTATCGGGCAACTCCTCGGGCAGCCGATCCTGCTGGGGTACGTGACCTCAGGGAGTATGTCGCCGACGCTGAACACGGGCGACGCGTTCGTCGCCGTTCCTGCACCCGTCGCTGGCGAGATTGAGCGGGGGGACGTCATCGTGTTCGAAGCGGTCGAGCTACAGGGCGGCGGACTGACGACACACCGGGTCGTCGCGGAGACCGACGGCGGCTACATCACGAAAGGGGACAACAACCCCTTCAGAGACCAGAGCGGAGGTGAGCCGGTTGTCACGGACGACCGAGTCGTCGCGACAGCACTCCAGATCAACGGACAGGTCGTCCGGCTCCCCGGTCTCGGCACCGCCATCAGCTCCGCTCGAACGGCGGCAGAAAGCGGCTTGGTATTGATTGGCGGGCCGGGCAACAGCGACCTGACGAGCGGGCAGGGCCTCAGTGGACTGTTCATCTCTATCGGGCTCGGGCTGTTTCTACTCGTCTTCGTCGACAGCTTCCGGGCCAGCGAGGAGCGGACCAGAGAACGGACTCGTTCGCGCGATGGGGACGCCATCAATGGCTGGACGGTTATACTCGCACTGGCAGTGTTGATTCTCGTCCCAGCCAACGCGGCGATGGTCGCTCCGAGCGGCACTCACAGCGTCACCATCGACAGCACCAGCGAGGATGTCACGCCCGGGGAGACCGTCGAAAGCGAGTTCACTGCCGAAAACGGCGGACTGGTAACGATGCTCATCATCCTCGAATCGTCGCACCCGGACGCGGCGATGGACCGTAACCGGCTTGTCGTCCAGCGCGGCGGGTCCGCGACGGCAACGCTGTCGGTGCCCGCCCCACCACCGGGCGAACAGGCGGTCGTGACCGTCGAAGAGCACCGGTACTTCCTGTTAGCACCGCCGGGCGTCATCGCGGGACTGCACCGAGTCCACCCGCTGGTGGCAATCGGGGCGTTCAATCTCCTGGTGTTAGGAAGCCTCACAGCGGCAGTTGGGGCGACCTTCGGGTTCGGAACAACGCGCGAGCGGAGCCGGGACCGGTCGGTCCCGCTGAAGCGACAGGTACGCCGCCTGCTTGGGCGTGAATGATCGCGGGTTCAGCCGGTGATATCGCCGCCGCCACCACCTGCGCTTGCCGTGCTTGAATTGTAGAGATTGCTCACCTGCTCGGCGGTGAGCGCGGCGTCGTACACCTTGGGTTCGTCCATGGCACCGTCGAATCCATAGATAGCGTTCCCGCCAGAATTGAGTCCTGTACCGATTCGAAGCGGTTGTTCGGACGCCTGCGCATCGGGGAGCGAAAACGTCGGCCCCTTTTGCGTCCCGTTGACGTACACCTTGTCCTGTGATCCGTGGGTCCACACGACGTGTGCCCATTGGTTCTTCGTCAGCGAAACACCCGTGAGTTTGTTATCGTCGGTGGTCTCGATGAGCAGTTCTCTGTCGTCCGAACCCTTCCAGCCACCACCGAAGCCGAACTGATAGCTATCGTCGCCACTGGAGTCCCATTTGCTGAACAGTCGTGTGAGGCCGCCTTGGATTCGAGGGAATACCCAGGCAGAGAGCGAGAAGTCGTCAGTCAGGTCAAGGGAATCGTCGTCAGGAACGGTGACAGCATCGTCACCATCGAAATCGAGCACTTCGCCGCGGCCCTGACTGGATGTCGCTAGGTCTGGTTCATAAAAACGGTCGCGGTCCCTGTCAAAACTAAACTCCCGTTCGCCATCGTTGCCAGCGGCCCAGGAATCCGGGATATCCGTTCTGCTAACATCTTCGAAGTGCCACCACGACACCCTGGGGTCGCGACACTCGACTGAAACCGATCGGCTCAGTTCGATACGCTGGTCGTCGCCGGTAGCAGTGATATCAAGGTTGACAGTGGTACTCCCTTCTGAGTCACAGGCGAGCGTCGTTGTGACATCGCCGCTCTCGCCCGGCAGAAGCCTGTTCGGCGTCTGGACAGTTTCGAACGGTGGAGCGGGACCGGGGCTGACACGAACACTCGTAAGTTGCTGGTCGAAGTTGTTGGTGAGCGTTAGCAGTGTCACTTGCTGGCCGTCCATTCCACTGACTGGGCCGATGTCGATACCAAGCAGTGCATCGCTGCCGTCGGTCGCTTTCAGGTTACTGGACCGCTTTGCGTCGATGGTAGTGACACCGGATGTTTCAGCAGC
This sequence comes from Haloarcula sp. CBA1122, assembly GCF_009741785.1. Classification (NCBI taxonomy): domain Archaea; kingdom Methanobacteriati; phylum Methanobacteriota; class Halobacteria; order Halobacteriales; family Haloarculaceae; genus Haloarcula; species Haloarcula sp. CBA1122. The sequence goes on along the minus strand of NZ_WPCB01000043.1, from coordinate 5,613 downwards.
GAGCAGGCCTGCCCCACCAGCGATGAACGCGAGTGCACCACGTCGGGTCCACTTCTTGTTCATTCCGACAACTCCGGTGGCTTATCGGCTGCGCCGAGTTGCAGCCGGCGAGTCTCCGTGACGTGGTACGCCGCAGAGACGAGAAACAGCAGCGTGATGACCGTCGGCCACACGAGCGACGGAACCGACGGTGGAAAGACACCGACCCAGACAGCGACGACGAGCGCTAACGAAACAGCGGCGAGTCCGAGATAGTACTCCGCCCACGGAATCGAATCCCCCGGGACGACATCAAGATACACGTCAAGGCTGTCAGCTGTATCGGTCATCGTAACTGTCCCGTTGTCGTGCGTGATGACGCCCGCGCGTTCAAGTGTCGGGAGGTGTGTCTGCTGCATTGACGTGTACACGCGGTGTCGCTCCGTGGACGTGATCTCCTGAATGCACTTGTTGTTTTCCCACGCAGCGACTTGCTCGGCAAGGTCAGAGAGTTCGGCGCACTCGTCCTCCTGTTTTATCGCGTGTAAAGCGTACCGGCGCCGTTGGTTGCTCAGTATGTCGTATACGTCATCACGCGATAGCTGTCGCTCTTCTGGCCGGCTAACCCCCACCTGTCCCATGTTTCTGTTTAGACTGCACTACTTGATAGATTTTTTGTTCGTATTTGATTGTAAATGGTAAGTAACTGTGTTTTCTACGCTAGACATCCACCGCCAGGGACGGGCGTCCGCCGGCAGCAGGGCATGGGTAGGTGAGGGAGTCGGACAGCAGAGCCAACCCGTTATACTTCAGTGATTGTGATTGTCAGGTCTTCGGTTTCCTGGGCGCTGTCGCCCGTTTCGAGGGTTGCAGAGAGATCAGAAACCCCGCCCGCAGACACCTCTTCGCTGTGGGTATCGCCGCTCCCGTTGATATCGGAAAGAAGGCCGCTGCCGGTGCTCAGATCAACACTGAACGTCGTCGAGTTTCCGTCGTCGTTGTTGACCAGTTTGAAGAACCCACTGTCATAGTCGTACGTACTGTTTGGCATCAGCCGTTCGTCGGTTCCACCGTCCTCGTATCCAAAGACGACAGATACGTCGTTCGCGATGAGGCTTACGTAGTCGGTCGAAACAGTCGTGCCACCATCGGTAGCAAGAGAGTCAGAACTCGTCGGAAACAGGGTCGTGGCATCGGTAACGAGATCGTCGTTGCTATTCCGAAGCGCAACCTCATCGGCGGACGCGTCGACAAGCACGTCAGTAAATTCGGTTGCGATCTCGGAGCCGTTGCCGTCAGCGCCAACGACGTTGACTTCGACTTCACGCGTTGCGCTGACAGTGCTAAATGCACCAGAGCCGAACGCCGCGCCAGATCCGATACCGACTGTCCCGATGAGACCGAGTACGCTTCTACGGTTCAGTTTCATGTTCAGTTCGCTTATCGAGAGGTTACCACTTACTATTTTGTTGCATTAGCCCGGCTAAAGCACTCATTGAAGCCGCTAACGCTGTTCAGTACTAAGCCACTATGCCGTGAACTAGCTTCCAATGAATCGGCGTGGCTTTCTCCTTAGTATTGGTGCAGCCAGTGTGGGGACGGGTGCGGTGTTTGGATCCGGTGCGTTCACCTCTATCGAAGCAGACCGGAACGTCAATCTCGAAGTCACCGGCGATACCGGATCGGCACAGGTGGGGTTCAGCCCGGGGAGCGGTGCCACGAGCATCGTCGGGACGGACACAAACGAGTCGGTTGATATCATCAACTTCGAACAGACGAATCTCAACGAACAAGCGAAGACCAGCTTCGAGAACGCTTTGGAGGTCGACAACAACAGCCAATCCAAGGTCAACCTCTATATTGATGACAGCACTACTGGGGTTGGAGATGACCCCACAAACGGTGAAGTTCTGGACTTCCGGGAGGGGTCCGCTGGCGTCTCGATTGTCGGCCCGGACCAGGCTATCACGCTCGACCCCGACGGCGGGAGTTCAGACGGCGGCTACAGCGACACCGTGGAACTGGACATCGTTGTCGACCTCCGAGATGACGGCGTCGATGGCGACGATCTCAGCGAGATCAGCGACGTGACCTTCGTCGTCGAGGCGGTCCAGCAGTAAGTGAAACGCGATTCCGGCGCTCGCCGCCGACCAACAGGCCCAGATACAGGCACACACGAAGATCCAACGCAGTCGGCACGACACAACCAACTATGAATCGCACTCTCATCGCTGTCATGGCAGCGGTCGTCCTCCTCGCAGGGACCGCTATGGCGACAGGTGCCTTCATCGACGGCGACGAGGTTGCACCCGACCGGAACTCCGGCGTCTACTTGGCTCCCGCTGACACGGTAAACGGGGACCAGTACGTCGAATACGACGAGACAGGGCAGCTACGCATCAGTCTTTCACCAGTGCTCCCGAACGGTCAGACCCGCGTCGATGACCTGTTCGTCGTCGGGTTTGCGGGCTACGAGGGGACTGATAGTGCCGCTACCGTCGAACTGGACAGCGAGCCGGAAACAGTTCGCATGTACCGGATGGACACCGGAGCACAAGTCGCCGGCGACACTGTCTCGCTGGAGCCCGACGAATCAGTGCGCTTTGGGCTGGCAGTGACGCCAGCGGAGCGCAACTTCACTGGCACGATATCGATCACCGCCCCTGTTCCCGAACAGCAGTCAACCGAAGGGGACGAGAGCAACGGTGGGAGCGGCGGTGGGTCAACCGGTGGCGGTGGTGGCGGTGTGCCACCCAGTAACGATGATGGGAGTGGTACGCAGGGCGGGGGCGATCCCACGACGCCGACGCCAACGCCGACGGACAGTAACTCGACGAACGAGACCGTAAACGATGACGGGAACGAGACTGAAACAGCCGCTGGCGGCGGAAGCGGTGGCAGCGGTACTGGTGTCGGGACGTCGACCGACGAACCGGCTGAGACGCCCACCACCAGCGAAGAAGAACCCGAAACCGTGGCCGGCGGTGGCGCTGAGCCCGTGCCGACGACACCCGAAAGTCAACAGTCAGCCGAACCGAACGGATTCACGCTCGGCTTCGAGCCGGCATTCGGAATTAGCTGGGGGCCGTGGGCGTTCATCGCTGGCCTGCTCGTCGTAGTGACGAACTACCTCGTGCAGACGCGATATCACGATGTCCTCCCGGTACTCCAGACGCAACCGGGTGACCGCCGTCGCCGGTTCCGGCGCGTCGCTGTCCGCGAGACCGCGATCGGTCTTGCCGGAATCGTACTCACGGTTCTTGTCGTGGCAGCTGCCTCAGGCGCTGGCTTCGGCCCAGTCTCGCAGCTGGTTGCGGCGCTCGCGTTCTCCGCTGCAGTCGGCACGGTGACCGGGTACCGGCTGGTCCCTGAACTCGATGCACTGCCCGAACTGCAAGCCGACGACGACGGCACCGAAAAGCAGTAAAACAATCCGGTCAGTCCGGTGTCTCAGCGTCACTGTTTCCCACAGTCGAATCAGTTCCGGGTTCTGGCGGAGGCGCGTACCGAAACAGTCGGTCACCAGTGTACACGATGAGTTCAGAATCGCTATCTGACTCGATGATACGTTCCTCGGTGTCTATTGCGACGTCCACGAGCCCGACGAGCGAATCAACTGAAGTCGTCCAGACGTCGTCGTCGACTGGATCAGCCCGGCCGACGGTTATCCAATCGTCAAACTCCTCACGGGCGGACTTGTATGCGAGCCATCGGCGCTCGGCGTCGGTCAGTGTGAGATAGTCGGTCGTGCGCCCGTAGACGAGGGCAGCAGCACCACTAAAGCTACCAAGCAGGAGCACTGGGCCACCGAGAGTCCAGATCGGTCCGTACGCTTTTTCCACCTGCGCTTCGACGGTTCGGTCACCACTGTTCGGCACCGGGCCAGCGTTTTCGACCCGGTAGCTGCTCTGCCTCGGGATAATCGGGAGGCGATACGTCCGAGTCGTGTCGACCGACTGCCCGTTGCGCGTCCCCGAAAGAGCCACCTGAGAGACCACCGCCATCTCAAGTCGACCGGACGTCTGACCGTGTTCCGAATCGATACGTCGAACGGTTTCGGCTGCGTGACTGACATTCAGCGAGAACGGAACCGTCAGCCGCTCACCCGCGGCCAGCGACTGCACAGTGCCTTGTGTCAGTGGTCGTTTGACCTCCCAGTAGACGAGCTCTCCGTTCTGGGTTGATTCGACGGAGCGATACTGAACAAACACGTCAGCCGAGGCCGTAAGGTCGCTTTCGTTGCTGGCGCTGTACGTGTACGTGAACGCGCCGTCCAATACGGGGGCGACCGTCCGGAGATACACAGGTTGATCTTCGAGCACTTCACCCTCTGGAAACGCCGAGGTACCGTTGCGAACTGTCGCATTGTGGGAGAACGATCCGGACGACTGCCACGACGACACCTGACGCGTAGTCGTGTCCGTTCCCGGAGCAACGTGGCCCGTATACGTGAGATATCCGCCAACCGCAGCGATGGCGATCAGACAAATCAGTAGCAGTTCGTAGTTGTCGACGACTGTCCGCCGTATTTCCCGTCCCAACAACCCCATTGCAACTGTAATACTGGTGCCGACAAATAAGAGTTGATACCGGGTCAGCAGCGTCATCCATCTTTCTCCGCCGCCCCCATCTCCGCTAACTCCAGCTTCGAATGTCCCGGGAACCAGTTTGTGGCCGTACACTATAGTAACAATCGAAACGATTTACACACTGATCGCACGACGGCAGTGCGATCAGGTGTGCATTGGTTTTCAATGGCTACTATAGTTCGTGCGACCCCGATAGGTCGGGCGTTGCCCCGTCGAAAGCGGATTCCATGAGCGGCCTGCCCGTACTGTATTCTTCGATAGAGTCTTGATTCTGTGTGCAACCGTTTTCGAGCAACAGTTCACAACGTCGAGTCTATAGAGAAAGGCAGGTAACAGTTACGTACCGGCACTTCTCGGGGGTGTAAGAGACGAGGAAGCCAAGGGCCGGATTTGAACCGGCGATGGGCGGCTCTGCAGGCCGCTGCGTTAGGCCAGACTCTGCCACCTTGGCGCGAATAGAGGTAGTCAACTCGGTCGTTTAAGCGTAGCGAATTCGATTAGCCATTGCCTGATCCAGATCACCGTTCCCTCGACCGGGATAGTACTGTAGATTGATGATTGTCCCCGTCCAAAGAACCAAACTGCTCGCGTTGGCAAGTAGTGCGACCCGCGGCGGAATCAACGGCATACACGAGCCGTACATCGTCAAGATCCGCTCGGACCATCTCGACAGACAGCAGGTGCGACACCGTCGAGGAGTGCTGTGAATTCGTTCAATTCGACTTCACAAGTCTGCGAACTCTCGATCCAGCCACGTAGCTCTCGCTCTGTACAAATACAGAAAGCCCACCGGGGAGAGATGTCTCTCCTCAGTGGGCTATGTAAGGTATGAATGGTGGCGGCGAACCGCGTTTCCCAGAGGCTCGCGCACTCCAGTACTCCCCGGAACGCTGGTGGGCTTATCTTCCGTGTTCGGGATGGGTACGGGAGGCAACCCCACCGCTGTGGCCGCCTAACGTCGAGTCACGGAATCGAACCGCGATAGTACCAGTCTCGATTAACTCCACCGTGTGTTCGTGCGATCCAGTTTGCGCCTGGACTCGTT